>JAGCPA010000010.1 GCA_017642445.1 Spirochaetia bacterium | reverse complement strand
GTGACTCTGCTGACCCTGCCAGAGAACCAGGGGAAGGGGGCTGCGGTGCTGACCGGAATAGAGATGGCGGCAAACCTCGGCCTTACCCATGTGCTCCAGATAGATGCGGACGGACAGCACGACATAAACCGGGTGGAGCCTTTCTTTGAGCTTTCCAGGGAGTACCCTGAAGCCCTTATCTGCGGTTATCCGGAATACGACGAGACTGTGCCAAAAAACCGCCTTACAGGGCGCAAGATCACCAATACCATGATTGCAATCGAGACTTTAGGCAGCGGCATACGCGATGGAATGTGCGGCTTCAGGGTCTATCCTGTGGATGCAACCCTTAAGGTCAGAAAACAGCTTTCGTTTCCCCGCATGGGCTTTGATATTGATATTCTGGTCAAACTCTACTGGTCTGGTGTCCCTGTCGTCTCAAGCCCTGTCGGGGTGACCTATCCTGAGGGCGGTGTCTCCAACTTCCGCATGGTGCACGACAACATAGAGATAAGCCTGGTTCACACCCTCCTTTTCTTCGGAATGCTTATACGGCTTCCAAAGCTGCTTGCCAGAAGGAAGCGCAATGGCTGACAAAGAGCACTGGTCGCACCAGAAGGAGAAAGGAAAAGGATGGATGAGGGCTATAACTCTGTTTTCCATCAGAGTTCTGCCTGGAATCTTTATCCGCATATTAGCCATACCTGTTGGCTTTTTCTTCTGGCTTATCTCGGGGCCGGAACGGAAGGCTATCAAAACATATCTTAGGAAAGTACGTCCTGATAAAAAGCCATACACCCTCCCTCTTTTTCTGGCATTCTCCATCACTATCATAGAGAAGGTTGAGTCCTGGGCCGGGAAGATCCGGCTTGGAAAAATCCATTTCCAGCAGGATGACATAACTACTATCTGGAAAGAGCTTGAGCAGGGAAAAGGGGCTCTACTTATCTGCTCCCACCTTGGCAACATGGAGATGCTCCGGGCTATTGCAGATTATGGCGATATCGGGGTCTCCCGCAAGGTGCCTGTAGTCTCGATTGTCGATTTTGCAGTGACCGCCGGGTTCAACAAGATGATAGAGGATGCAAACAACAGCTCTATGCACAATATAATAAGCGCCTACGATATCGGCCCCGATACTATGCTTATGCTGCAGGAGCATGTGGCAAAGGGTGGCATTGTGGTCATAGCGGGAGACCGGAGCTCTGCCGACACCCCGGACCGGAACTATGCTATAGATTTCCTGGGAAGCAAGGCTCAGTTCCCGCAGGGCCCTTTCATCATGGCATCCCTTCTGGACTGCCCGTCCTATTTCGTCTTCGCCGCTCGCAGAAAGCCACTTTCGGTGTCGGCAGAGTACAATATGCACATACATAAAACCAGTGTGGAATTTTCCGGGACAAGGGCTGAGAAAAAGCTTAAGATACGGCAGATGGCAGAAGAATTTGTGACCTGGCTGGAGAAATATTGTAACAAATATCCGCTTCAGTGGTATAATTTTTATGAATACTGGGAAAAGGGTGATCTATGAGTATTGAGGCATCAGTTGAATTTAAAGTGGAATTCTATGATGTGGATTCCATGGGAGTGGTATGGCACGGCAACTATGTTAAATACATGGAGCTGGGGCGATGTGCCCTCCTGGACAAGATAGGCTATGGCTACAACGAGATGAAGGAGAGCGGATATGCTTTCCCAGTGGCCTCTATCAAGCTTAAGTACATTAAACCGCTGATGTTCAAGCAGACTGCTGTGATTAAGGCAGTGCTTGCCGAATACGAGAACCGGATCAAGATTGATTATTTCATCTATGACAAGGATTCAGGCGAGCTGGTCACCAAGGGAGAGAGCGTACAGATAGCATTGAACATGAAGACTCTGGATACCTCCTTCCTATGCCCGGACTGTTTCATTAAAAAGGTTGAAGCGCTTTTATGAGAAAATTTTTATTATCATTGATTCTTTTCCTTCCTCTGTCGGGGCTGTGGGCTGATCAGCTTGAGGATGTCTATGCCCGGATATCTGCCCATCCTGTGACCAGGGGAGAGCTTACCCAGGAGCAGTATATCAAAGTGGCAAACCGCAGCCTTATATCAAAAGGGACTTTTGTAATGGCTGCAGACAAGGGTGTTATCTTTGAGATTACCGATCCATTCCCATCCTCCATGGTTGTGACCGAGGAGAAGATGGTGCAGACCCTGCCCGGTGATGTTGTGGCTGTGATGGATGGCAATGAGAATGCAATGTTCAAGAATATTGCGAGGATAATCCACTCGGTTTTCGCAAATGATGTAGAGGTGCTTAAGGAGAACTTCCAGGTATCGGTGACAGGCGGCCCGAAAGATGTGGTGGAGCTTGTCCCCAAGGATCCTATTCTTTCCATGCTCTTTTTAAAGATTACCCTGGCGGTGGGCGAATCCATCGACTCAGTCTCGGTTATTGAGGCTGGCGGCAACTGGGTGAACTACACTTTTTCCAATAAAACATTTCCGGAGAAGCTGACAGAAGATGAGCGGCAGAGGCTGGCCAACTAAAAGAATTCTTTTCCTCTGTGTGCTGGCTGCAGTCTTTGTGGCGGCACTGTGCAGGGGGATACATCTGGACACCAGCTTCTTCTCTATTTTCCCCGAGTACAGCGATCTGTCAGAAGTTGAGAAAAAAATATCGCAGAATACATCATCTTCAGTCTACATATTTGCAGAAAGCGATGACTTTGATACTGCAAAAAAAGGGGCAGATGCTCTTTATAAAGAATTCAAAGATTCTGATGTGTTCCGAAGTCTGACCCTGTATCAGGATGCCGATTCCTTTGAAGAGATCAAGGCCTTTCTTTTTGAGCATCGGTATCAGCTTATAGATGACGAGACCCTCTCTATGCTTGAGGCCGGAAAGGTTGATGCAGTTGCGAAATCTGCCCTCTCGCAGGTCTACAGCCCATTCTCTTTCGCCGATTTAAGCCGGCTGGATAAAGATCCTTTCCTGCTGACAGAGAAAAACATGAAGAAGTATGCAACCCAGGGTGCAGGCAATATGTTTATGAAGGAGGGGGTCCTTGCCGCAGAGGCCGATGGAAAGTGGTATGTCATGATCCGCGGCGCAGTGACAGATTCTGCTCTCTCCTTCTCGAAGAAAAACGGGATAGGAAAAGTCTATGAACAGATAAAAGTTCTTGAGCAGGAAAATCCAGGGGTTGAGTATTTCTGCTCCGGAGTCCCTTTCCACAGCTATGAGAGCTCCTCGAAAGCTATGAAGGAGATCTCCTGGATCACAGGCGTCTCCTTGGCTCTAGTAGCTCTTATTATATTCTTGGCGTTCCGTTCTCTGTTCCCAATGTTGATATCTTTGGCAAACATTACTGTCTCGCTCCTGTTCGGCCTGGCTGTCGCAATGATATTCTACGGCAAGATCAACGCTCTGGCCCTGGTGTTCGGCACCACTCTTATCGGTGTTAGCATCGATTATTCAATCCATTATTTTATGAACAGGGAAAAGATTTTCAGGAGCCTGACTGTAAACTGCATCTCCACCGAGGTGAGCTGGGCTCTCCTTATGCTGGCCCCGTTTCCGCTTCTCAGGCAGATTGCCCTGTTCTCGGCTGCCGGCCTTCTGTGCTCTTACTTTATAGTGCGGCTTATCTATCCTCTCTGCCCTGCCGCAGTAGGAAATAGAGCAATTGAACAGGAAAAAGAGCATGGCCCGGGAGGAGATCTTACACGGGTGGCCGGCATACTGGTTATTGCAATCTGTCTTATCGCCCCTGCTTTCTCAGGCATCAGGATCAAGAACAACATCAGGGGAATGTACACTATGTCTGACAGGCTGCTGGAATGGGAAAAGAAAGCCTCCAGCGTGCTGAATCTGGGCACTACGGGTGAATACTTTATCGTCTCCGGCCGCGGGCCGCAGGAACTGCTGGCCCAGGAGGAGCAGCTGGCCGCCGCTCTGGAGAAAGAGAAGAAGGCTGGCACATTGGGCAGCTACACCGCTATCTCAACTTATGTCCCATCCATGGCAAAACAGGCCAGAAGCTATAAGGCGGCCTCGCTGCTTCTCCAGCGCTCCCAGGTGCAGATGAAAGCTCTTGGGTTCGGGAGCGATGCGGCCGGACAGTTTGAGCTGGATTACAGGAACAACGCTGGCAAGGTGGTGACTTTAAAAGCAGTGCCCTCCTTCATGCAGGAGAGCATTGGCACACTATACCTGGGCAAAGTCGGTGATTTCTATTATTCAGCAGTCTTCCCTCTGCAGGTGAAGGAGAGCGATGCTCTTAAGAACCTTGCCGACGGCAGCCATGTCTTCTTCATGTCCAAGATCAAGGATATAGAGAAGGAGCTGGATCATCTTACCAAGATAGCTCTCTGTTTCATCATGGTATCCTACCTGCTGGTGTTCCCTCTCCTCCTTGTTGTCTATAAGAAAAAGGCACTCAGGATTGCATTGGTTCCTGTTGCTGTCATCCTGGGCTCCCTCGCATTTGTCTCTGCCTCTGGCGGCGTAGACCTCTTTGCCTGCTCAGGCATTGTCCTTATATTCGGCCTTGGTCTCGATTATCTGGTTTACGGCCTTGAGAAAAAGACTGGAAAAGCTACTCTTCTCTCCTTTGTGACCACAGAAATATCCTTTGGAGCTCTTGCCTTGAGCAGCTTTGTCCCTGCCCATGTGTTCGGCCTTACTGTCTGTGTGGGGTTGGCTCTTGCCTATCTGCTTTCCTGTCTAATTAACCGCAGTTAAGATAAAATCTGGGACATCATTGTATTTCTTTATCATCAGATCATCCCTGTCTGCCTTGCGCTCAAATGCAGTGGCCACCACATAACCGCCCCCTTCGTACAGCGAATAGAACAGATTGCCCTGACAGCGAATTTTATCTCCGCTTATCGCAAAGGATGGAGTCTCTTTTACCGCTCCGATTGAGGTTCCCAGCAGCTTTATGTGAGCCTCCTTGAGCACCCACAGCATCATAAAACGCTTCTTTTTCTCCTCTGGATTATCTGCGCTCTCCAGGAACGCTCTCTCCTCGGGGTGGAAAAACTTTTCAGCTATCGAGAGTGATACTTTTCTGTCGGCCCGCTCTATGTCGCAGCCTGTCCGTCCGTCTGCCATGGCGCAGATAACCAGGTTCCCTGCATGAGAGATGTTGAAATCTACTTTGCAATCAGCATACTCGGGTCTTCCTGCCGGTGTCTTGGTCTGCTCGGGATGCTTTCCCATCAGCTCTTCTTCCATAAGGGACAGAAGCTCAAGCCCTTTTTCGTGCTGTTCCTTATAAATGTGAGATCCGATTGATAAAATTCCCAGCCTGCTGTCCATCAATGCAAGTATATAGCTTTTTTTACTGGAAAGGAAGTCAATTAACTGTTATTATAATAATATTATGAAGGTGGCTCTGAAGCTTTCAGCTGTTTTTATTGTCTCAATCTTCATCCTCTCCTGTGTCACAAAGCAGGAGTCATCTGCAAAGTATTCGGTATATGTTACCGATTCCCAGAAGTTTGAGCTGCTCCCCCCTTCTGCCTTTGAGGAGAACATGGACCGGTTCCAGAACATAACTGGCCATTTCCAGGGTAAAGTGCATATCTTCGGAGCCTATATCAAGAGCAGCCAGGAGGAGGTTGCAATCACTTTCTTCAACCAGATGGGGGGCAGTGTGGGCGACCTTCTCTACACAGGCGATTCCCTTGAGGCCAACTCCCATTTCACCCCTCAGGGGACAAAGTTTGAATATATGATGGCAGACTTCCAGTTCTGCTACTGCCAGAAAGAGGTTTTGGCATCCAGCCTTGAGGCTGCAGGTCTCCGTTTCGATGTGCTTGAGCAGGATGGAAAGGAGATCAGGCAGATATGGAGCGGAGATCAGCTGGTGATCCAGGTGGATAGGACAAAAAAACAAACCAAGCTTCAGAACTTCCTGCGTCAGTACAGCTACGATATCCAGGAGGGCACCTGATGGCTATATATCTCTCTTCTCCTGGGGTTGTCTCCGCTGCTGGAAGCGGTCTTGCAACACTGCATGATGCAGCTTTGGAAAGAAAACCCTGGCACAGGACAGAGCTGACCATGGAAGCTCTTATGGATGATGCCATTTCGCAGATTAAAGAGTCTGTAGACCTGGCTGTAGGCCAGTATGGAAGAAGCCGGATCGGCATTTTTGTAGGCTCCTGCGACAACGGCACCTATTATTCCCTTCCCGCCCATCAGCAGTTCTTCAAGACAGGCTCTTTCCCCTCTGACTACTCCTTCTCGAGGCAGAAGGCTGATGGCCCTGCCGCTTATATAAAGGCTAAACTTGGGTTAAAGGGTCCTGCTGTCGCCTGCGCTACAGCATGTGCCTCCAGCGCAAGTGCAATGGTCAAGGCAGGCCAGCTTATAAAGGGAGGTTTCTGCGATGCTGCGGTAGTGGGTGGCGTTGATATCGCCTCAAGGATAGTGCTTTCTGGTTTCGGGGCGCTGGAGTCCCTCTCGGCAGGGCTGACCAACCCTTTCAGCAGGAACCGTGACGGCATTACTTTAGGAGATGGCGCCGCTTTCTTTGTTCTTTCAAAGGACAACCTGTGGAAAACTGGAATCCAGCTTCTGGGCTGGGGCGAGAGCTCCGATGCCAACCATATGACAGCCCCGGAGGAGAGCGGTGCAGAGGCTGCTGTGGCAATCAGAAAAGCGCTGGCCAGTGCTGCTCTTAAGCCGGCCGATATCGATTATATAAACCTTCATGGAACAGGAACCCGTCTGAACGACCTGATGGAAAGCAGGGCTGTGAGCGGAGTGTTCGGGCCGGGAATGCCTCCTGTAAGCTCCACAAAACCGATCACAGGCCATACCCTTGGAGCGGCGGGAGCTCTTGAGCTTGCAATCTGTTACTCCCTGATCACCGCTGGCGACGGAAAGCTTCCGGCACAGCTCTGGGACGGGGAGAAAGACGAGGAGCTTGAGCCTTTGAATTTTGCAGAGAAAGAGAAAACATATAGCTGCATCCGCACCTGCATGAGCAACACCTTCGGCTTCGGCGGCTGCAACGTCAGTCTGATAATTGGAGAGAACCATGACACCGATTGAGAAAGATGAGCTTATAAACCTGCTGCCCCACAAAGGGAGGATGTTCCTTCTGGACAGGGCTGTGGATGTGGACTGCGACAAATATTCCATAACGACCCAGGTTGATGTGACAGAGGGCTCCATGTTCTATGACGAGGCTCTGGGAGGAATC
>JAGCPA010000062.1 GCA_017642445.1 Spirochaetia bacterium | reverse complement strand
GGTGGTTCCCTCGGTGTGGGCGATAATCTCGTTGTAGACAGCAGGTGTCTCCAGGAACACTCCCAGAATCTCGCGGGAAGAGCCTGTGGTTGAAGCCAATGTTATGCTGATCTTGCCGTTGCCGATATCGGCCTGCACCTGTTTCTTGATCTCCTGGAGGCACAGCTTGAGAGCCTTTACAGGGTCGCCATGGGTACGGCCGTAGTAGGATGCTGTGATCTCGTCTGTCTCTATGTCGATAAGGCATGCTTTGGTTGTTGTGGAACCGCCGTCCACGCCCAAGATGTACTCTCTGCCGGCAACTGTCTTGCCATGCTTTGCTGGGAAGTAAGTCACCTTCGAAAGCTGAGTCTTAAGGCTCTCAAGGTGGGTGAAGCTTACCTTGTTCTTGGTTATAAGCTTGTCCGGCTCAGGCATTGTGCTGCCGTCTTTCTCTGCCAGATATGCGGCACCCAGGGCCTCGAAGTAAGAAGCTTCCTCCGGGATGATGAACTCGATATCAGGGGCCTTCTCCTTGATGAAGCGGATAATATGGCGGTTTCTGGTGATTCCTCCCACCAGGATGACCTTGCCCTTGCTTATTCTCGCTTTCTTCAGGAAGTCGATGACCTTGACTGCCATCACGTTGCTGAGGGAGAGGACGATATCTTCTTTTGTCGCCTCGCCTTTGTTGAGCCGGTGGGTGCAGTCGCTCTTCATGAATACGGAGCAGCGGGTTGAAAGCTCAAGAATCTTTGCTGTGTCTGGAACGCTGTTCACATCCTCAAGCTTCATGTCCATTCTTGCCAGCTGCTGCTTGAAGAACTCTCCTGTTCCGGAGGCACACTTGCTTCCCGAGAAGTTGTTTATGATCCGCCCCTCATCGCTCAGGGTGTAGACAACAAGATCCTCGCCGCCCAGGGAGACAATCGCATCTGCCTTAAGATTGAGCCGGCGGAGCGCCTCCTCGATACACAGCGGCTCCACAGTCTTGTTTACAGAGAAGAGGAACCGTCCCTCTGTTCCTGTCGCCAGGGCTTTTGCCCCGGATTCTATAGGATGAGCTGATAATATTTTTTCTGCAGCTTCGTGGAAGTTACCCTCGTGTGGAATGCTTTCTGCCCACAGGAGTTTACCATCGGATACGCAAGCCATCTTCAAGCTGGAAGAACCGATGTTGATTCCTACGCTTTGCATTGAGAACTCCTTATATAGGTATTAGCCTATCTATAATAGTGTACTCTTATTATTATTTTTAAACAAGATATATTTATCTGCGGTAGAGAGCCTTGGTTGCAAACTCGGCATCGCTTGTGGAGTGGAAACCGAGCTTCCTTAGGCCGTCTGCATCGCCCGGAGATGGCACATGGGTCATGTGGATCTCGCACCCTTCCAGATCCTTAAGCTTCTTAAGGGCAGTGGCAGCAGTCGGATTTATGGCGGCTGCCAGAGCGAATGCTATAAGAGTCTCCTCAAGGTTCAGGCTGACAGAGGCGCTTTTAAGGACATCCTCCTTGAAGTCTGCCAAGGACTTGAGGATAGTGCTTGGAAGAAGCTCAACCTCGTCAGGTATTCCTGCCAGCCTCTTGGCAGCCGAGAGGACAACGCTGGATGCGGCGTGGAGAAG
Source organism: Spirochaetia bacterium (assembly GCA_017642445.1). Taxonomy (GTDB): domain Bacteria; phylum Spirochaetota; class Spirochaetia; order CADAEX01; family CADAEX01; genus CADAEX01. The sequence goes on along the minus strand of JAGCPA010000062.1, from coordinate 2,924 downwards.
CGGAGAGTTGTGGCCTGTCACAATAGTGCCGTCCGGCAGTTCGATGGCAGCGCCGCTGTAGATACCCCGGTTTCCCTTGTTTTTCTCCTTGGCAATCTGGGCAGCCTCCCGGGCCGGAACTACGGTGCTCCTGTCCTCCTGCTTAAGACCCATATCCTTCATGATAAGCTCTACCCGCTGCAGAGTTTCGGTGCTGCAGAGGCCAAGGGCCTGCTCGCATGCATAGCGGAAATACCGGCGAATCACTTCCTGCTCGCCAGCCTTACGTACCACCTGGTCGTCTATGATGGCGTTTCCTGCCTGGTTTACACCCATGTCGGTCGGAGACTTGTATGCTGATGGCGCATTGGTGATCTTCTCTATAATCCGCTGGACAATCGGGAATGCCTCGATATCGCGGTTGTAGTTGACAGTCTTAACATCATAGGCCTCAAGATGGAAGTGGTCTATCATGTTCACATCCTTAAGCTCTGCTGTGGCAGCCTCGTATGCTCTGTTCACAGGATGGTTCAGAGGAAGATTCCAGATCGGGAATGTCTCGAACTTGGCATAGGCTGCTTTTACTCCGCGCTTATGCTCGTGGTACATCTGCGAAAGGCAGGTTGCAAGCTTTCCGCTGCCTGGGCCAGGGCCGGTGACTACAACGATAGGCTTCTCGGTCTCTATATATGGGTTTGCGCCGTAGCCCTGCTCGCTTACAATCAGATCCACATCGGTGGGGTACCCTTTGGTGAACTTGTGGGTATAGACCTTCATTCCGCGGTTTTCCATGGTGGTCCGGAATGCATCGGCAGAAGGCTGCCCGTCGTATCTTGTAATTACAATTGCTTTTACAGAAATGCCCCAGGCCCTGAAGTCGTCGATAGTCTTCATAACATCGGAGTCGTAGGTTATGCCGAAGTCGGCCCTCACCTTCTTCTTCTCTATATCAGGGGCAGAGATGCACATTATGACATCTACAGAGTCCTTCATCTTGGCAAGGAGGTGCATCTTCACATTGGGGTCAAAACCAGGCAGAACCCGGGCGGCATGGAGGTCGAAAAGGATTTTGCCGCCGAATTCCAGATAGAGCTTGTCGCTGTTGCAATCCTTTATCCTGTCAAGAATTGTCTCGCTCTGAAGCTTAAGATATAGGTCGTTGTCAAAGCCTTTTTTGAACATAGTTCCCCCGTCCCTCCCAAAGATAATTATAGAAACAAGGAGGCTTTTTTTTCAAGGGGAAAATAGTGTTTTAAGATTATTTTCAAGATAACTTTTTACTGTTTCGGGAGTTACATTTTTTATCCCTGCGGCAAAGTTATACAGCTCTTCCAATGTCTCCACATAACCGGCCGACGGAACCTCTGTAAAATCGGTCTCAAGGAATATGCGTTCCAGAGGAAGCTGACGGAGCACCTCGGCCTGTTTTTCTATCCGCTGGACTGATGGAGAAAAAGAGAACCAGGTGTTTCTCTTCAAAAGGGTTTTTGCTGTTTCCATGGATCCTGAGTAGGAGTGCATCAGAAGGGGCAGATCGTCCGGAACTTCTGAGAGGATTTCCATGAAAGGGCCCCATGCGTGGAGACAATGGACAGCAACCGGCAGCTTGTACTGCTGGGCAAGCCAGAGGTGGAAGGCAAAAAAGCCTTTCTGATCCTCGAAGTCGGGATTTTTGTCTGTCTTATCCAGCCCTGTCTCCCCTATGCCGAACTTAAGATCGGAAGCTTTTTTCTGCTTGATAAACTGCCCTAAAGCCATAAGTTCAATTTTTGAACAACTTTTTGCATGCCATGGGTGGATGCCGTAGAAAGGGAAGATATCAGGGCTGTCCGGAATGTGATCCCAGTCGTCGGCTGTCACAGAGTTCCACAGGGCAGTAACCCCAGGAGCAGGCTTGCAATGGCAGTGGGCATCAATCAGCATACTATTATTTTGCACTAAAATATGTTATTATGTCTATGGGAGGGGCAGATGGAAGACTACAGAAACAAGAAAATCACCATCATGGGGCTGGGGCTCAACGGCGGAGGGATGGCTGCGGCCAAGTTCTTCGCATCGAAAGGGGCACTGGTGACTGTTACCGACCTGCGCTCAGAGCAGATTCTCAAGCCTTCCATGGACATGCTCTCCAGCTACGATATCCGGTATGTGCTTGAGAAGCACGATTTCGCCGACTTTGAGAATGCCGACATAGTAATCAAGAACCCGGCTGTTCCACTCACTTCTCCCTACCTTGCAAAAGCAAAAAGGATTGAGACCGACATCTCCATATTTCTCTCGGAATTCAAGGGCGATGTGATCGCTGTCACAGGAAGCAAGGGGAAGTCCACTACTGTCTCAGCTATCTATCACGGAATGAAGAAACTTAAAAAGGACACCTTCCTTGGGGGCAATATCACTATCTCGCCGCTCTCCTTCCTGGAGGAGCTTACTGACAGATCACTGGTGATCCTGGAGCTCTCATCATGGCAGCTTGCTGATATCCGTGGCAAAGGGCTTCTCAAGCCGGTAGTATCGGTGATCACAAACATAATGCACGAGCATCAGAACAGGTACAATTCGGTGCAGGAATATGCAGATGACAAGAAGGTGATCTACCAGAGCCAGACAAAGGAGCAGTACACGCTCTGCAATTATGACGATGAATATGGAAAACAGTTCTTCGGTGAGACCCCTGCCCACCCAATCTGGTTCTCCAGCTCCGACATAGGAAAGGATGAGCAGGTATGGCTCGACGGGAAGAAAGGCTATATTAAACTGAACGGGAAAACCGAGCAGATACTGCCGGAGAAGCTTCTTATCCCAGGGGAACACAATAGAAAGAACATGCTGATCGCAGCTGCTTCAATGTATCTCTACGGCTTTGAGGGAAGCGATATTATGAACGCTCTAGCCGACTTCAAGGGAATTCCCCACCGGCTTGAGTTTATCCGCGAATATAACGG
>JAGCPA010000061.1 GCA_017642445.1 Spirochaetia bacterium | reverse complement strand
GAGAGGGTGGTCTCGGTCTGTCCGAATCCTTCGGTTATGCTGAGTCCTGTTATCCCCTTCCACTTGTTGAACACATTGTCAGAGAGCGGCTCTCCTGCGGTTGAGCAGTGAACCAGAGAGGAAAGGTCGTAGCCTGAGAGATCCTCCTGGATAAGGAACCGGTAGATTGTCGGCGGTGCGCAGAATGTGGTTATATGATATTTCTCGATAAGGCCGATAAGGTCGATAGCCTTGAACTTTGAGTGATAGTCGTAGACAAAGACTGCTGCCTGGCTTATCCACTGTCCGTACATCTTGCCCCATACAGCCTTGCCCCATCCTGTGTCTGCAACAGTCAGGTGGAGACCACCCTTGCGCACCTTCTGCCAGAAGTAGGCGGTGACAATGTGGGCCAGCGGGTAGAGGTAGTCGTGGGCAACCATCTTAGGATGGCTGGTGGTGCCTGATGTGAAGTAGATAAGAGAGACATCGCTGTTCTCGGTGACCCTCGGGCCGTCGAAAGGCTTGGCTGCCGCAACACCTTTGTCAAAGCTCTCCCAGCCCTCCCGCTCTGCGTTCACAATCACAAGATGCTTAACAGTAGGAGACTCAGGCATAGCCTGCTCCACATGCAGCGGAACATCGTTCTCATCAACAGCCACAATCATCTTGATCTTTGCCGCATTGTTACGGAACACGATATCCTCGGCTGTAAGCATGTGGGTTGCGGGGATGCAGATCGCACCTATCTTGTGCAGGGCCAGCATGGAGAACCACCACTCGTAGCGCCGCTGGAGGATAAGCATTACCATATCTCCCTTGCCGATTCCAAGCGACTTGAAGAAGGAGGCAGTCTTGTCCACATTCTCCTTCATCTGGGCAAAGGTGAAGTCCCTGCGGTTTCCATTGTCGTCGATCCACAGCATGGCAAGCTCGTCCGGTGTCTCGGCGGCAAGCACATCCATGACATCGTATGTGAAGTTGAAGTTCGCAGGAACATTCAGCTTAAAATTGTTGAAAAAGTCCTCATATGATGAAAACTCAGTCCTGTTTACAAATTTCTCTATTAACAACATTTAAAAAACTCCTTAGAAGATTATTGCAAGGAACTTTGCAGGCTTTCCGTGCAAAGCTCTCATTCCATGAGGCCGAGTAGAATCAAAATAAATTGAATCCCCCGGCCCGAGAATGACTTCCTTCTTGTCAATAATCAGTCTAAGGTCGCCTTCAAGAATATAGTTGAACTCCTGCCCCGGATGGGAATTGAAATGAATCTCGCTTCCGTCATCTGCCGGGGCAACCACCATGAAGGGGTCTGCCTTCCGGTTGGCAAAGCCATAGGCAAGAGACTGGTACTTGTAGTCCCGCCGCCGCTCTATGGAGAGTCCCTGATCTTTCTTAGTCACAAAGTAATTATGTCTGTGAGGCTCGTCACCCGAGATAAGAGTGGTGAGCTCAAAGCCATACTTTTTAGCCATGCTCTGGAGCACCCCTACCGGGATATCAACAGAACCGGTCTCAAGCCTCTGGTAGGCCTCCGGCTCCATGTGGCATACTTCTGCCGCCTCCTCAATAGAGACATCCATAATCTCACGCAGCCCCTTAAGACGGTCTGCTACCTGTTTCATCTCCTCGCTGATTCCGCTCATGGTTCAATCCCCCTTTCCTTCAAGAGTTCTGCTCCAAGCTGTGTAAGCTTGAACTTCTGTATCTTTCCACTGCCTGTCATAGGGAATTCATCATCCAGGAAGAAAACATATTTGGGGACTTTGTATCTGGAGATCTTTCCGATGCAGTAGTTACGCACATCCTCTTCTGTAAGCACTTTGCCAGGGTAGAGGATGACGAATGCACCAACCACCTCGCCGTACTTCTTGCTGGCAATTCCTGCTACCTGAACATCCTTTATCTCAGGCATTGTCCGGAGGAACTCCTCTATCTCCATAGGATAGATGTTCTCGCCGCCTCTGATTATCATATCCTTGATACGGCCGGTCACCTTGAAGTAGCCATCCTTGGTCTTGAGTCCCAGGTCGCCTGAGTGGAGGTAGCCGTTCTTGTCTATGATCTTTGCAGTCTCCTCCGGCATCTTGTAGTAGCCTTTCATTATGTTGTAGCCTTTGCAGCAGAGCTCGCCAACAACCTCAGGCGGACACTCCTCCAGGGTATCGGGGTCAAGCACCTTCACATCGATGAAAGGAAGCTCCTTGCCGACTGTGGTGACACGCTTTTCCAGCGGATCCTCGGT
>JAGCPA010000060.1 GCA_017642445.1 Spirochaetia bacterium | reverse complement strand
TAGAAGAGATCAAAGTCGCACTCCTTGACGCCGATGTGAACCTGCGGGTTGTCCGCCGTTTCATCAATTCCACACTGGAAGAGGCTGTGGGCGAGAAGGTTCTGCGCTCTGTAAATCCAGGCCAGCAGTTCACCAAGATTGTCTACGACAAGATGGTCTCCTTCCTGGGGGACGAGAAACAGGATCTGCAGCTCAAAGGGCCCGATGCCCTTTCTCCAATCCTTATGCTGGGTCTCCAGGGTTCCGGTAAGACCACTGCATCGGCCAAGCTGGCCTACCGCCTTAAGAAAGAGGGGCGCAAGGTGCTCCTGGTGGCAGCCGACCTGGTTCGTCCTGCGGCAGTTGAGCAGCTTAAAGTGCTCGGTTCCCAGATAGATGTGGAGGTCTACAGCGAGGATTCCAAGAATCCTGTTGCAGTAGTCAAGAACGCACTCCACTATGCCCAGAAGAACCAGTTCAACATCCTTATAGCCGATACATCGGGCCGTCTCCACCTGGACGACAGCATGATGCAGGAGCTTGAGGATATAAAGAAAGTCCTTAATCCGGTCGAGGCCCTGCTGGTTGCAGACGCAATGACTGGTCAGCATGCTGTTGATATTGCCAAGGAGTTCAACGAGAGGATCGGAATAACCGGTATTATCCTTAGCAAGTTCGACTCCGATACCCGTGGCGGTGCAGCCCTCTCCCTCAAGACTATAACTGGTCAGCCAGTAAAGTTCATCGGTACCGGCGAGAAGATCCAGGATCTTGATGTCTTCTATCCAGACCGTATCGCTTCCCGTATCCTAGGAATGGGCGATATCGTAACACTGGTGGAGAAAGCGCAGGAGACTGTGGATGCAGAAGAGGCGGCAAGGCTTCAGGAGAAGATAAACAAAGCCACCTTCACCTTGGAGGATTACCTTGAGCAGTTTGCCAAGATCCGCAAGATGGGCAGCATCAAGTCGATGATGGAGATGATCCCCGGACTCAAGGGAAACATAGACGAGGACAAGCTGGATGACAGCCTGGTAAAGAGGGAAGAGGCAATAATCCTCTCCATGACCAGGATGGAGCGTCAGAACCACAGGATAATCGGTCCTTCCAGAAGAAAGCGCATTGCAAAAGGAAGCGGAGTATCGGTTGGCGAGGTGAACAGTTTCCTTAAGAAATTTGATAAAACAAGGCTTATGATGAAAAAAGTCTCAAAAAATAAGAAATACCAGTCGGACCTTATGTCAAGGTTCGGCAGTTGAGTTGAATAGGAGGAAGTTGAAGTGAGCGTAAAAATCAGACTGAAACGGTTCGGAACAAAGAAGAGAGTGTACTACAGAGTAGTTGTTGTAGATTCACGTGCACCACGGGATGGAAGAACTCTGGAAGAGGTTGGACAGTATCATCCTATCGAGGCCGAGAATCAGATTGTTCTTGATGCAGAAAAGATCAAGGCATGGATTGCCAAAGGTGCTTTACCAAGTCAGACAGTTAAAAAACTCCTTAACAAGCAGAACATCGCTGTAAAATAAGGGGAGTGTCCCATGAATTTGGAAAAGGATCTTGTGGAATATATCGCAAAGTCCCTTGTGGATGATCCCGAAAACGTAAGCGTAAGCATTATCGAAGGGGAAAAATCCACCATTCTTGAGCTCAGGGTATCACAGGAAGATATCGGCAAGGTGATCGGAAAACATGGTAGGATTGCCAAGGCTGTACGGACTGTGCTGAGTGCAGCTGCATCCAAGACTGGAAAGAGGGTTGTGCTGGAAATTCTCGACTGAGGCAGCAGGTGGAAGGGCAGGATCTGATTGCCATAGGGTTTGTCAGAACATCCTATGGAGTGAGAGGGGATATCAAGGTTTCAAGCTATTCTGGCGAAACTGACCATTTTCTTCCTCTTAAGGAAGTTTTCCTTAAGAAGGGAGCTGTGCAGAAACACTTTGATGTGGAGCGTGTGCAGGAGCTGAATGGAGATATTCTTCTTAAGTTAAGAACTTTGGACAGCCCTGAAGCTGCAAAGATGTACGCGACCTGGGACGTTGTGGTCTCCAGGGAGTTTGCCTCTCCTCTTGAGGAGGGAGAATTTTATTATTGTGATCTGTTCGGTAGCGTTCTTCTGCATGAGGGAAACCGGATGGGAGTGGTGAAGTCGGTCATAGACAACGGTGCTTCAGCTCTCCTTGAGATTGAATGCGATCCTGATACAGAGGGGAAAAAGCGTACAGTGCTGGTTCCTTTCCTGGATCAGTTCATCGGTCAGGTGGACACAGAGAACAAGACTATCGAGCTTAAGGAAACATGGTTTTTTGAATGAAGTTTACTATTCTGACTCTGTTTCCTGAGATTATTGAGGGGTATTTCAAGAGCTCCATAATGGCCAAGGCGGTGGAGAAGGGTATCATAACCTACCAGGTTGTGGATATCAGGAGCTTCTGCCTGGACAAGTATAAGAGCTGCGACGACTATCCCTACGGCGGAGGAGCCGGCATGGTCATGAAGACCGAGCCGCTGGCACGGGCTTTGGATTCGGTGAACGCCTCCTCCATACGGACTATATATCCTTCCCCCAGCGGGAAGCTGTTTAGTCAGAAATATGCCTCTGCTCTGGCGGAGGAGGAAGAGCTGGTTTTTATCTGCGGCCGGTACGAGGGTATTGACCAACGGATAATTGACAGTTATGTTGATGATGAGATCTGTATCGGAGATTATGTCATATCTTCCGGAGAGATTGCATCGCTGGTTATTGTGGATGCTGTGTACCGCCTTTACGACGGTGTCATAAGCAGCGAGTCCCTGGAGGAGGAGAGCTTTTCCAACGGGCTTTTGGAGTATCCCCAGTATACCAGGCCCGAGGTGTTCCGCGGCATGAAGGTGCCCGAGGTGCTTCTTTCGGGGCATCATAAGAACATACGGGATTGGAGGCTTATGAAAAGCCTCGAGAAAACAAAAATGAACAGGCCTGAGCTTCTGGGACCTGAACATATAGGAGGAAATCAGAATGGATCTGATTAAAGCAATTGAGGCAGAACAGATAAAGGACAATGTGGAGATTTTCGGAATCGGTGACACAATCAAAGTCTTCTTCAAGATCATCGAGGGCACCACAGAGAGAGTTCAGGTATTTGAAGGTGTCTGCATCGCAAAGAACAACACAGGACTGAGAAAGACATTCACTGTACGTAAGATGTCATTCGGCGTCGGAGTTGAGAGAGTATTCCCATTCAACTCACCTAGAATTCAGAAAATCGAAGTTGTAAAATACGGAAAAGTCCGCCGTGCTAAACTCTACTATCTTAGAGACAGAGTTGGTAAGGCTGCCAAGATCAAAGAGCTGATCAAGAAAAAAGAAGAGGCAAAATAAAACTTTTCTGATGAATACCTTTAAAAAAGGTAAAATTGGCGAAGAATCTGCCGAAAAGTATCTTATAGAAAGGGGATATACCCCCGTTGCCCGGAACTTCAAAGCGCATCCTGGTGAGATTGATCTAATCATGACATCAGGCTGCGATTTGGTGTTTGTAGAGGTGAAGGCGTGGAAGAATCTTTCTGTCATGGATCTTGAGAAAAGCATAGATGCGCGCAAACAGCACCGTATCATTGCCACCTCTCAGGTTTTCATGCTGCAGAACCAGCGCCTGTGCCAGGGAAAGACAATCCGCTACGATGTGGTTTTTGTCTCTGGCGGGGGAGAGATTACCCATATTAAAGATGCTTTCGGAGATTACTGATGTCCAGAGTGGCAAAAGAGACAGCTCAAGAGCGGCTTGAGGAGCTGAAAAAAGAAGTCAACACAGCAGAATATATCAATGATGCTGTGGAGCGGATCTCCTGGGTGCTTTCCAGCGAGATTTTCGACATGCAGGATAAAAATGAACGGAGACAGGGATAAAAGGAATTTTAAGCGCGATTCCAGACGCAGACAGCATGTGAACCGGGATAATACCATAGTATTCCCAGAGAAGCCTGAACTTGTCTGTGCTCTTTGCGGCGAGGTGATCAAAGAGGCTGCATCTACCCTGGCTATGCCTGAGACCGGCGAGCCGGCCCATTTCGACTGCGTCATGAAGAAGCTTGGGGAGAGGGAGACCCTGGAAGAGGGTGATTCCATCGCATACCTCGGCGGGGGCAATTTCGGCATAATTAGGAAAAATTCCCAAAATCCTGCAGGTTTTGAGATAAAAAAGAAAATTGACTTTGAGAACAAGGAAAAAATCGGGGATTGGCGCAGAAAACTCTCCTATAAACTGTAAAAGTTCCTCTATTTAAAGATTGACAGTTAAAATATAAAAAAGTAAAATAAATAAAAATCTTAAAAAAAATATTTCGGGGTGAAAAAATGGTATTAATGAGCAGTACAGTAAAAGATATTATTGCTATTGGTATTCTTGTAGGTCTTCTTTCAACTATTTTCTGCTGGAAACTTAAGATGGCCAACAGAAAAGTAAAATGCAACAGCTGTGGAAAGGTTGTCCTTAAGGACGAATGGCAGCACTTCAAGCACTGCCCAGAGTGCAAGTGCGAAGAGTGCACACCTATCGGAAAGCAGAAATAATTATATGTAAAAATGGAAAAGGCCGGATTTCAGTCCGGTCTTTTTTTTGATTTCTTTCATATGAATCTGAATGTAGTCCTCCTGGAACCGGAAATTCCTCAGAACACCGGAAACATTGTACGCACCTGCGCGGCGACCGGTGCCCATCTCCACCTTATAGAGCCCCTGGGTTTCTCCCTCAAGGATAAGTATCTGAAGAGGGCAGGCCTTGACTACTGGCCTATGGCAGAAATCTCTGTCTACCGCAATATAGAAGAGTTTTATGCCAAAAACGGTACAGAGGGGTGTTACTATGTCACCACCAAAGGGCTTAACACCTATTCGGAAATGCAATATCCCGAAAGCTGCTTCATCTTCTTCGGCAAGGAGACCAAAGGGCTGCCCGAAGAGCTTTTGGCTGCCCACCGGGACACCTGCATCCGCATACCCATGCTGCCTGACACCCGCTCTCTGAACCTCTCCAACTCTGTTGCCATAGTTGTCTATGACATCCTGCGTCAGAAAGGGTTCCCTAACCTTAAGAAGCAGGGCCAGCTTACCCGTTACGCCTGGTGATTGTCTGCCCTCTTTCTCTTGGCATCCTGTTCGTTTAAATAATCTTCAATCTTGCTCTCGATATAGCAGAAAAGGGCCCAGATAAGAATATATTTAATCATCTTTTTCTCCTTCTTGACCCCAGTGTAAAACAGGGGGTGTGTCAAAGAATGATACAGGTAGAATAATTTTTTAAAAAAAATTATAATATTGAATATGAGTAAATATCCTTTTACAGAAATAGAGAAAAAATGGCAGAAGTACTGGGATGAGCACAAGACCTTCAAGGCAGTTGAGGACCCTTCTATCCCGGCAGAAAAACGTAAATATGTCCTGGATATGTTCCCATATCCATCTGGAGCCGGCCTCCATGTAGGCCACCCGGAGGGCTACACCGCAACCGATATCTACTGCAGATACCTGCGGATGAACGGCTATGCAGTGCTCCATCCTATGGGTTTCGACTCCTTCGGCCTGCCTGCCGAGAACTATGCTATCAAGACAGGAACCCATCCACGGGTCACAACCCACAAGAATATTGATGTGTTCCGCCGCCAGATAAAATCTCTTGGACTCAGCTACGACTGGGACCGGGAAGTCTCCACCTGCGAGGCCGACTATTACAAGTGGACCCAGTGGATCTTCCTCAAGCTGTACGAAAAAGGACTTGCTTATGAATCCGAGCAGCCGATCAACTTCTGTCCTTCCTGTAAGACAGGCCTTGCCAACGAAGAGGTCAAGGAAGGAAAGTGCGAGCGCTGCGGCACACCTGTAGTGCGCAAGAATATCCGCCAGTGGATGCTCAAGATAACAGCTTATGCCGACCGGCTCCTTGAGGACCTGGATCTCCTGGACTGGCCTGAGGCTATAAAGGCTATGCAGCGGAACTGGATCGGACGCAGCGAGGGTGCTGCAGTCTTCTTCCAGCTGGAGAACATGGACGAGAAGCTGGAGGTCTACACCACCAGATGCGATACACTCTTCGGTGCCACCTACATGGTAATTGCACCTGAGCATCCGCTGGTAGAAAAGCTTACTGTACCATCACAGAAAGCTGCTGTACAGGCTTATCTGGATATGGCTGCCCATAAGTCAGACCTGGAGCGGACCGACCTGGCAAAGGATAAGACCGGTGTATTCTCCGGAAGCTATGCCATCAACCCTGTGAATGGAGAGCGGATCCCAATCTGGATTGCCGACTATGTGCTCATCTCCTACGGAACAGGTGCTATCATGGCAGTTCCAGCCCACGACGACAGAGACTGGGAATTCGCCAAGAAGTTCAATCTTCCTATCATCGAGGTACTCAAATCCCCTGTGGATGTTCAGACTCAGGCCTGGACCGAGGATGGCGAGCATGTGAACTCCCAGTGGCTGGACGGCCTCAACAAGCAGGATGCCATCAACAAGATGCTTGAGTTCCTTGAAAAGAACAAATGCGGCCACAAGGCCATCAACTATAAGCTGAGGGACTGGATCTTCTCACGCCAGCGGTACTGGGGCGAGCCTATACCGGTTGTACACTGCCCGCATTGCGGCAATGTTCCGCTTCCAGAGAAAGATCTGCCTCTTACACTGCCAGAGGTTACCAGCTACCTTCCTACAGGAACAGGAGAGTCTCCGTTGGCAGAGATCACCGACTGGGTCAACACCACATGCCCGAAATGCGGCGGCCCTGCGAAGAGAGAGATCAACACCATGCCACAGTGGGCCGGCTCCTGCTGGTACTACCTGCGGTTCATCGATCCGCACAACACAGAGAAGTTCATCGATCCTGAGAAAGAGAAATACTGGATGCCGGTAGACCTCTATGTAGGCGGTGCAGAGCACGCGGTTCTGCACCTGCTCTATGCACGGTTCTGGCACAAGGTGCTCTATGACTTCGGACTTGTCTCCACCAAGGAGCCGTTCCACCGTCTGGTGAACCAGGGAATGATCCTGTCATACGCATATCAGCGTAAGAATAAGGCTCTGGTTGCTATCGACCAGGTTGAGGAGAAGGATGGAAAGTTCTTCTCCACCCAGGATGGCGAGGAGCTTGAGAGAGTTGTTGCAAAGATGTCCAAATCGCTGTGCAACGTAATCAACCCGGACGAGGTTGTCAAGGAACTGGGTGCCGATTCAATCAGGCTCTACGAGATGTTCATGGGCCCGCTCAGCGTATCCAAGACATGGTCCACCACAGGAATCTCCGGTGTATACCGCTTCCTGGACAGAATCTGGAGAATCGCCGACGAGAAGAAGTTCTCCGATGCACCTCTTACTCCGGAGCTCAACAAATTGCTCCACAAGACTATAAAGAAAGTTTCACTTGATACCAAGAATCTTGAGTTCAATACTGCAATCTCACAGATGATGGTATTCATCAACGAGATCAACCGGCTGGATGAAGTTCCGGTTGCAGCATGGAAGCCATTTGTCCTTATCCTTAGCCCTTATGCGCCGCACCTGGCCGAAGAGCTCTGGGAGAAGCTGGGTGGCAAGGATTCTGTGGCTCTCGAGAAGTGGCCGGAATGGGACGAAGCTCTTACCCATGATGATGAAGTCACAATTGTTGTCCAGATCAACAGCAAGAACAGGAGCCAGCTGACCATGCCTAAGGGAGCTTCCAAGGAAGAGCTTGAGAAAGAGGCTCTTGCAAGTGACAGAATAAAGGAGCTTCTTGCTGGAAAGACAGTGATCAAGACTATTGTTGTACCGAATAAACTGGTCAACTTTGTAGTAAGATGAACACATATTTAAAGCGTCAGAAAAATGTATCCTCTCTGCTTGCCAGGGAGGATATTTCTTTATTGGTGCTCTGCGACAGAGAGGGGATGAGGAATCCCAGCATACGGTATCTGACAGGGCATCCATCCGACAGCGTGCTCTTTATCTTTGCCGACGGCAGGACCCTGCTTTTGCCATGGGACATCAACCTTGCGCAGATAAAGGCAACTGCAACAGAGATCAAGCCATATAACGATTATGGAAGGACACTCAGCCAGGCTGTAACCAAGGTGCTGGAGGAGGAGAAGCTTTCTGCCGGGAGCAGGGTCGAATTGCCGTCTGAGCTGCCATGTACTGAGTTCATGAGGCTTTCTGCTGACAGCGCATACCAGTTTATATGCCGCGACGGAGGGCTCGGTGCTATGGTGGAGGATATGCGTCAGATCAAGGATGCAGATGAGCTTGCCACATTGCGCAAAGCTTTTGCCATAACCGATTCCATTATGGATAAGATAGAGGAGACTGTCCGCACTGGTCAGTGCACCGAGACCGACATAGCCCTGCTGATTGACAGGGAGGCACGGCTTGCTGGTGCAGAGGGGACTGGGTTTGAGACCCTGGCTGCATCCATGGGACGGAGCTACAACATTCATGCTTTCCCAGCCTATACAGGAGCCCTTATGCCTGCTGACGGCCTTTCAATCATAGATTTTGGCGTGAAGTACGAAGGCTATACCAGCGATGTCACCACAACTATAACCAGGAATCTGAATCCAGAGCAGGAGAGGATGGTGCAGGTTATAGAGAGTGCTGTGCATGTGGCCGAAAAGCTGCTTAAACCCGGCACTCTGACTACAGAGCTCTCCGGCGCAGTGAACGATTATCTGGAGAAGAATGGCTATGTGATGCCCCACAATCTGGGCCACGGCATCGGTCTTTATATCCACGAGAAGCCGTTCCTCAGGGCAAAGGTCGATCCGGTTAAGCTTGAGAAAGGAATGGTCTTTACCATTGAGCCTGGAGTATATGACCCTGAGCTGGGCGGCGTAAGGCTGGAGAATGACTATCTGATAACCGATAACGGTTATGAGAAGCTTACCAATAGCCGGATAATCCGCCTGTAGTACCCGATATGCAGATCCATGTCAGCCGGTCTGAATAGATTGTTATTCCCTCACCCGTGACAGGGTTAACAAACACATTTTCCCCCTCCGTAATCGCAAGCTCATTGATATAGCCGCCAGACTGCTCAAACTTCTGTATGCAGCCCGGGATGCCGCTGTACCATGTGCCTGTGCCGGGGAGGGGCAGGTTCAGCGTATGGATTTCTGCATTCTTGATATAATTCATGTTGAATATGCCGAAAGAGAGGGCATAGATTATTTTATCCCTGTTCAATATCCAGGGGTTTCCATCGGATTTTTCAAGCAGCTTCTGCTGGAACAGGGTGAAGTTGAAGTTTTCAGACCCTGCCCCGGATGCCAAGGAAAAAGCTGTGCATTCAGCGGCAAAGCCATCATCCCAGGTCATGTAGTTGTGGGACTTCAGGTTGCCGTGTACTATAAACCCTGCCGGTTTCAGCGTCCCCCAACTGCCCATAGGATATGCCAGCACTGATGTTATGCCAGACACAGGCACCGGAGTTTTGAAAGTGTCTTTGTGAACAGTGAACGCCCTCCTATCATCCACCGATGTAACCACAACTTGCCATTCTGCCACCTCAAGTCGTTGCATCTCCTCTGGCAGGGAAGGAATATGGAATGTCACCTCTGCACTCTTGCTGTCGAACATGCTGCAGGAAGCGAGAAAAATAGAAAGCAGGATAGTCAAAAATTGCAACCAGGTTATCTTATTATTTGTGTCATTCATTGCCCCTCCTGTTTTTGATTGACAATCGTGTTTGGCCGTGGTATATTTTGTGTATGGTAGGTGTCTGCTTTGGCAAGGCCTGCCATGTTTTTTATACGGTCAATAGTACCATTCCTTATAAATAGCAATTCATTGAAAGTTCCTGTGAAATCACCTTTACGTTTTTTCTGAGCAATTTCTTTGAGAATACTTTTCTTGGATACCGTTATAGCGTTTTCAATAAAGAAAACAGATATTATTTCACTGTTTTTCTTATTGGCGGCTTTCTTGATTTCATCTGCAATATTCTTTGCTTTGTTGGTTCGGACATGCCGTAATTCGACAAGGCAGGAATGATTAATTAAAGCATCAATATGTTTTTCACTTTGAATACTGATTTCTGCAAGAAGAGTGACATAATATCCTTTATTAACAAAAAATAATGCTTCATCAATTTCGTGATTCTTAATATCTCTGTTTTTGAACACTTCAATTTTCCCATTTAGCTTATTATCACTTGAAGAAAACTCCCTTATCTCATACTCGTCCTTTTTTTCTGTGTAATATCGCCTGATATAATCAAGTCTCTGTTCAGTATGCCGGATTCCTTCAAATATTTTTTGCAATTCAGTGTCTGTTATGTTTTCATATAAAGTAAATTCAACCACAATTGGACTCCTACCTGTATACACAGCAAAAAAGTTCATTCTGCTTCAATTTTTGAGAAAAAAGTTTAAAAAAGTTTTAAAAGGGGGTATATTGTAAGCATGAAAGATGTCCGGATAACAGTGATGCGGATCACTGAATATAAAGATCTGATGGCTCAGTTTGAGAATCCGATAGAGCATACCTGCGACATGAAGGTGGGGATGGTGTTCATAGCAAGGGGTGGTGATTGCCCTGAGGGGTTCTGCGACAGCGCCTGGGATTCAGTCAAACCTTTTGTCCAGGAGCTGGCAGCCGGCGGCGGTAACTTCTACGACGGTTGGATGAAGAATCCTAAGTCAGCCATGATCTCGTGCAACGACGGCTTCCGCCCAGTCAGTTTCCTGCTAGAGACTGTATGATGCTATTTATTTGTGATAGTGAGTTCCACATTGAATTATTTCGATATTTTTTTTACCAGCTGTTTCAACTATGCGGTAAACAATGCGGTTGAAATCATCAATCCTGCGGCTCCAGTATCCAGAGAATTCTCCTCTTAAAGGTTCGGGCTTGCCAATCCCATCATGCCCATTTCTGTCAATGTCATTCAGAAGGGATTGTATTCTTTTCAGCACCCTTTTATCTGATTGAAGCTGCAGAAAATCTTCCCAAGCTTCATCGGTCCATAATTTATCCATTACAGAACCTCTGATATTTCATGCTTGGAAAGCTTTCCTTCTTTTGCGTGAGCCATGGATAGTCTGAGTCTGGCCTGGTTCTCTTCGCTCCAGAACGGGTCGCCTGCAATCTCAAAAGGGATGCGGTTTTCCCGGACTGTCATTTTTGCAAACATATTAACGGCTGCTGAGACAGTAATTCCCACAGAATCGCAGAATCTCTCAAAAGCTGCTTTTGTGTCATCATCCATTCTTATGCTTACAGTTGCCATACAATTACCTCTAAAAGTGTTATTAATTACATACAAAATAATACAAAATATTGCAATTGTCAAGAATAATTGATTTCCGGTCATATACTTTCTCCTAACTTCCCCATAAGGTTTTATCTGTATATACACACAAAAAGTTCATTTTGCTTCAATTTTTGAGAAAAAAGTTTAAAAATTATTTTGGGGAATAGTGGAATAGGGAAACTATTTCTCTGCCCGGATCCGCTTTTTAAGTAGGGTGCGCATCTCTTTGAAAATCCCGTGGAAGGCGGGGGTGCGGTAGTCGGCATAGGTCCATGGCAGGGTCTGGTATTCTTTGTTCACATACATCAGGGTAACTTCGCCATAAATCCCTTTCTGAAGCGGTATCCGGTGCACATTATTCTTTGTGGTGGCAAGTATCAGGGAGCTCAGGCTCAGAAGTCCCGGGTCCAGGTTTATCTTCCTGTTCCCCTCTTGGGCAAACTTCTCCTCAAGTTCGTTGGTCCGTATCTTGATATCAGGGAGCTGGTCGGGGCTCACCAGATTCACAAAGGAGTAGAAAAACCGCTTTATGCCGTTCCCCATCTCGGGCACATAGTAGTCGGTGAAGGTGAAGTCGAACTCCGGGCTCTCACAGTCGATGGGGCCGAACTCCTCCACCAGAAGGTGCCGAAGCTCCTCTTTTTTCTCGGGCAGAGTGGACAAAACCCCCATAATCAGCTTGGTCTTTGCAAACGGTTCAATGGCTCCCATAATTTAAACATATTCACTAATTCAATTTGTTGCAAGTAAAAAGCATATTTGATATACTATATAAATATGACAGAGAAGATTTTTCCTGCAGAGATAAACGAGCTTGCCGCAGTTATAGTGTTCCTAGAGGAAGAACTGGACAAGGCACAGGCTAATCCAAAGCTTATGGTGACCCTTGCAGTTGCCCTTGAGGAGCTGTTTGTGAATGTGGCTCATTACGCTTATCCTGGTACCAAGGGGACAGTCAAGATAGGTATTGACACATCCGGTGACAGTATTGTAATCCGTCTTATCGACTCGGGTATTCCATTCAATCCGGTGGAGCTGCCTGATCCTGACATCACAGAGTCTGCAGAAGAGCGCAAGATAGGCGGACTTGGCATCTACATGGTCAAGAAGAGTATGGACAGCATGGTCTACGAGTACAAGGATAATCAGAATATCCTTACTATTTCCAAGAGGAAATAATACACCATGGATATGCTTACTAAGGCTATTTTCTTTGCAACAAAAGCTCACGAGGGACAGATGCGCAAGAGGACTAACACTCCATATATCCTTCATCCTATCGAGGTAGCCTCTATAATAGCAACCATAACCGACGACCAGGACATAATGGCGGCAGGTGTGCTCCACGATGTTATTGAGGACTGTGGCGTTGAGCCTGCCACTATCCGCGAGCTTTTCGGCCCCCGTGTCTCTGCCCTGGTGCAGAGCGATTCCGAGGACCGGCTTGATCCACGGCCTGCATCTGAGACCTGGATGGACAGAAAGAACGACTCTCTTCTTATGCTCAAACATACCAAGGATATGGGAGTTAAGATAATGTGGATGGGAGATAAGCTTTCCAACATGCGTTCCCTGTACCGTGCCTACAGACGGTATGGTAAAGCAGAGATGTGGTCGTGTTTCCACCAGAAGGATCCTGCAAAGCAGGAGTGGTACTACAGGACAATAGCAGAGTATCTGGCCGATCTTAAGGATACAATTGCTTATCGTGAATATATGACTCTTATGGGGGAAGTTTTTGGCTGACGACATTTTCTATTTACAGCTTAATGGCCGGATTGATTCCAGCAATGCAGCCCCTGTGGAAGAGGAGCTCCTGGAAAAACTGAAGGATTGCAAGACACCTTCTGTGGCGCTTGATGCCGAGAACCTTGAATACATATCCAGTGCTGGACTCCGTGTTATTCTGCGGCTCAGGAAGCAGTTTCCGGAGCTCAAGATCATCAACGCATCTTCTGCAGTCTATGAGATTTTCGAGATGACAGGCTTTACCGAGATGATTCCTATTTCTAAGGGTTACCGCAAGCTTTCTGTCGAAGGATGCGAAGTGATAGGGCAGGGGGCCAACGGCAAGGTCTACCGCCTGGATAAAGACACCATAGTAAAGGTCTACTATAAGGCTGACGCACTGCCCGATATTCACCGGGAGCGGGAGCTGGCGCGGCGTGCTTTTGTGCTGGGTATTCCTACTGCAATCCCTTATGATGTGGCCAAAGTAGGGGACAGCTACGGCTCAGTCTTTGAGCTTCTGAACGCTAAGTCCTTCTCTCAGCTTATTGCCGAGGAGCCCGAGAACCTGGATAAGTATGTGGAGCTCTATGTGGATCTTCTTAAGAAAATCCACTCCACCGAGGTAAGGCCCGAGGATATGCCGGACCAGCGTGCTGTAGTAATAGGCTGGGTCAACTTCCTCAAGGACTACCTTGACAGCGCAAAATGGGAGAAACTTCATACTCTGGTGGAGGCAGTTCCTGTAGACCACCATATGATCCATGGCGACTACCACACAAAGAATGTGATGATGCAGAACGGAGAGGTGCTGCTTATCGATATGGATACCCTGTGCCAGGGAAATCCGCTCTTTGAGTTTGCCTCGATCTACAATGCATTTGTTGGGTTCTACGACTTCGACCACTCAGCTACTGTGGCATTCCAGGGGTTCGATTACGACACCACAATTTCTATCTGGAAAAAGATGTTGCCGCTCTACTTCGGCACCACAGATTCAGATAAGCTGAAGGCAGTTGAGAACAAATCTGCCATAATAGGCTATGCCCGCCTTATGCGCCGTCTTATCCGCAGGAACGGATTTGACACCGAGGAAGGGAAAAAACTTATTGCACATTATAAGAATCAGATAGAGACACGTCTTGATTCTGTTGATACACTTATGTTCTAAGGGAGGATGAAAATGGAAATTACAAAAAATAAAGAGGGTGCAAAACTTACACTGGCTCTGTCTGGAAGACTTGATACACTTACTGCACCTCAGATGGAGGAAGTTGTAAAAGGCGATATGGAAGGGGTTACAGAACTTTCCATCGACCTTAAGGATCTTACCTATGTTTCCTCTGCAGGACTCCGTGTGCTTCTTATGGCTCAGAAGACCATGAACAGCAGGAAAGGAACTATGGAGATCTGCAATGTATGCGAGGACATCAAGGAAGTCTTCTCTATCACAGGCTTTGCAGATATCTTTACTATAAAATAACGGAAGCGGAGGGATTCGAACCCTCGAGCCCCAGAGGGGCTACCTGATTTCGAGTCAGGCCCGTTATGACCACTTCGATACGCTTCCTATAAAATCACTCCCACTCGATGGTGGAGATTGGTTTCGGTGAAAGGTCGTAGAGCACTCTGTTCACTCCTTTGACCTCAGACAGAATTCTGTCTGTTATACGGTGCAGCAGCGGATATGGAATCTCTTCTATAGTTGCGGCTGTTGCATCGGTGCTGTTGACTGCCCTTATTATCACAGGCCAGTCCCAGCTGCGCTTTCCGTCGATAATTCCTGTAGACTTTATATCAGGCACAATTGTGAAGTACTGCCATACTTTTCCTGCAAGTCCACCCTTTGCAAACTCTTCTCTTAAGATTGCATCAGACTCCCGCACCGCCTCGAGCCTGTCTCTGGTTATGGCACCGATGCAGCGCACTCCAAGCCCTGGGCCAGGGAACGGCTGGCGGTAAACCATGCTGTCCGGCAGGCCGAGTGCCTTTCCGACAGCCCGCACCTCGTCCTTATAAAGCATTTTCACAGGCTCAACCAGCTCGAAGTTGAGCTCCTTAGGCAGGCCGCCTACGTTATGGTGAGCCTTTACTCCCTTGTCAGACTCGGTGATGTCCGGATATATAGTTCCCTGGGCCAGGAACTTGATGCCGTCCAGCTTTGCAGCCTCGTCGGCAAACACATCTATGAACTCTTTTCCAATGATCTTCCGCTTCTGCTCCGGGTCGGAAACGCCGGCAAGCTTAGTAAGGAACCGCTCGGAGGCATCTACATAGATCAGGTTTGCATCCATCTGGTTCTTGAAAACCTCTACCACCTGCTCAGGCTCGCCCTTGCGCAGAAGTCCGTGGTTCACATGGACACAGTAAAGCTGCTTTCCGATAGCTTTAATCAAAAGTGCTGCCACAACAGAGCTGTCCACTCCGCCGGAGAGGGCTAAGAGCACCTTGCCGTCGCCCACCTGGGCCTTGATCTCTTTTACCGATGTCTCAATGTATTTCTCTGCGCTCCACTCTTTTCCAAGACCGCGCTGTTCTGTACTTTCTCTTGCCATTTGTTTCTCCTATGCTTTCATTTTTACACATTTTTTATTTTTTTTAAACTGGTTTTTATATAAAAGCGGTGGTATAATATAAATATGCAGGAATCTGGCGAAATGTATCTGGAGACAATACTTGTCCTCAAAAGCAGACAGGATACAGTCCGGGCAATTGATATTGCCGAGGATATGGGCTTCTCGAAGCCTTCTGTAAGCCGGGCACTCTCTATCCTCAGGGAGGAGAAATACATCTCTGTGGACGGGAAGGGGTTTATCTCATTGACCCGCAAGGGGAGCCAGGTTGCCAAAAAGATTTACGAGCGTCATGTGGTGCTCTCTGATATGCTTATTGCCCTGGGGGTGGACAAGAAAACTGCCCTTGAGGATGCATGCCGGGTTGAGCATGTGATAAGCGACAGATCCTTTGCCGCCATCAAAAAGCGGATGGCTGAATATAAAAAGGGATAATCTACTTCCACCTGGCTTTCAGCTTCTCAAACTGAGCCATCATCCTCTTGTGTGCCTCTTCGGGGCTCTCCTCTTTTTCCTCTTTCTCTGTCTGAATAAGCTCTGCAGGTATCTCCTCCAGGAATCGGGACGGGATGCAGGTCACACTCTCCCTCAGATGATGCCGCATCTTGCAGCTGGTTATGTAGAGCTTGTCCATAGCCCTGGTCACTGCCACATAGAACAGCCGCCGCTCCTCCTCGATGTTCGCAGGATTCTCTTCCAATGCCCTTGAGTGTGGAATAATAGCATCCTCGCAGCCGGCCAGGAACACAACCTTGAACTCAAGACCCTTGGCGGCGTGGATAGTCATGAGCCCCACTTTGCCTCCCTCTGCATCCTGGTCATCATCTCTGGTTATAAGGGTTATCTTGTTAAGGTAGGAGTAGATGCTCTCTTCTCCGTCGTTCTCCTGTTCCCACCGGTCCAGCAGGCTTATGAATGTGAGTATATTCTTATATTTCCACTTTGCCTCTTTCTCGTTCTTCTGATACTCCATCACCAGATAGTCCCAGTAGCGGATCTCCTCCACCAGGGCGGTTAGGGTTGCAGCCAGATTCCTGCCTGAGAGGAATTTGCCCTTGTAGGCAGTTATCATATTCACAAAGTCTTCGTATTTATCCAGCTTCTTGAGCGCTTCGAATACAGAGCACTTCTCCTTCTTGCCAAGTTCTGTGATCTGCTCAAGTGCTTTCTTGCCTATGCCGCGGCGTGGTGTGTTTATTATCCTGAGCAGACTTATGTCGTCATCGGGATTGGTTATTACCCGGAGGTATGCGATTATATCCTTTATCTCCTTGCGCTGGAAAAAGCTCTGGCCGCCTGAGACTGCATAGGGTATCCCCTCCATCAGAAGAGCATCTTCTATAGCTGTGGTCAGGCTGTTTGTCCTTACAAGTATGCCGAAGCTGTCGTATGGAAGCCCCTCCTGGATCCGCAGCAGAGTAATAGTCTCGGCAATGAACTGTGCCTCCTTGATCTCGTTGTCCGGGTAGCTGAGCTCTATTGGGTTGCCCTCTCCAGACTTGGACCACAGGTTCTTTTTCTTCCGCTTTGTGTTGTGGGCAATTATGCTGTTGGCCGCATCCAGTATGGTGCCTGTGGAGCGGTAGTTCTGCTCAAGCTTTATCTCCTTGACCTCGGGAAAATCTTTCTCGAACTGCACTATGTTCTCGTAGTTGGCCCCGCGCCAGGAATAGATGGACTGGTCGTCATCTCCGACAACACATATGTTGCGGCTCTCCTTGGCAAGCAGATAGACAAGGTCGTACTGGATTCTGGATGTGTCCTGGAACTCGTCCACCATGATGTAGCGGTACCGCTTCCTGTACTTCTCCAGCACCTCGGGTTTCTCTTTGAAAAGCTTTATCGGAAGCACTATCAGATCGTCGAAATCAACAGCGTTGTAGAGCTTAAGAAGCTCGTTGTATTCAGCATAGATAGGGCGGTACAGGCTGGTGTCGGCATCCCATCGCTCCCTTCCTGTCTTTATGTCGGAGAATAGGTTTGCCAGGTCGTAGAGATTCAGTTCGGCAGGGTCTATCTTGAGCGATCTTGCAGTCTCCTTTATCAGTGCCATCTTGTCGGTCTGGTCGTAGATGCTGAAGTTCTCCTTGAAGCCCAGATGAGCTATGCTCTCCCGCAGCACCTTGACCCCGAATGCATGGAATGTCGATATGGTGAGCATAGGGAGCTTTCTCCCGACCAGATCCTTAACCCGGTCGGCCATCTCCCGTGCCGCCTTGTTTGTGAATGTAAGGGCAAGGATTGCAGACTGCGGAATTCCGGAGTCCAGCATATTTGCGATACGGTAGGTGATGGTTCTTGTCTTTCCGCTGCCGGCTCCTGCTATGACCAGGAAAGCTCCTTCGGTCTCCCGGGCGGTGAGAGCCTGCTGTGGATTGAGTTTATGCTCCAGGTCTATCATGATGTCACACTTGTTTTGTAAAGAAAGAGAAAGCTTCGATTCCGTAGTAGGCGATGACCGATACAATTATGCCGGCAATTGCCACACCTGCCAGGATTGCGGGGAATATCTGCCGCTTCTTCATGCCAAGCACCCATGCTCCGAAAGTGCCGGTTATGGCTCCGGTGACAGGCAGGGGAATGGCTACAAATATTGTCAGCCCCCAGGTGCCGTATTTATCCAGGTTTGCCCCCACTTTTCTCCTTGCTTTCTCGATGAAAGAGTCGAAGAATCTTCTATATAATCCGATATGGTAGAACAGCTTGTGGAATGTGTTCAGGAATATCAGCACCAGAATGCTTGCCAGGAAGTTCATGGTCACGCAGAAAAGATAGGCCCATACCACCGGCATCCCCTTGGCCAGGGCAAATGGAATCGCACCCCTGAGCTCGGATATCGGCGCTATGGATAAAAGTCCTGTTATAAGAAGATCGCCTGGTGTCATACTTTCAGCTGTTCCTCTTCTTCAGGATAAGCTGCACAGCCTCCCAGAAGCCTTCGCCCGACTCCTTCTGGGTTATGTACCGCGGCTTATATTTTATCTGGTCTAAAAAATTCTTTATGTTGGCCACTGCGATGGAGTGGTGCAGCGCCTTGAACATAGGCTCGTCGTTTGGGCTGTCTCCTGCGAAGATAATCTCCTCCTGCAGGTCCTCCAGAGTCTTGCCTGTAAAGTCGTTTATAAAGGTGTTGAAGCAGGAGACCTTGTTGTAGTCGCCGTACCAGCAGTTCACATGGATGCTTGATACTTTGGCGGTAGTCCCTTCCTCTGCCGCAATCTGGCATATTTTATCAATCTGGTCCTGGGGCAGCCGCTTTACATCCTCGCAGAAGTCTATGGCCAGGTCTGCAGTGCGGAACTCCTGGTCCGACGCTATTCCGCAGCCGGGCACTTCCTTGAGCACCCGCTCCCTCAGGTGCTGGAGCCGCTTTCTCGATTCGGCCCGCTTCTCGTCCGAGTCCACATAGCGGCGTATGAATTTGCGGTTCACATCATCGTATGAATAGTAGAAGGCACCGTTCTCGCCCACAACACCGGCAACCGGCCACTGGCGGGCTATCATGTCGCACCATCCGGCCGGGCGGCCTGTGACAGGGACAAACTTTATGCCGTTTTTTTTCAATTCCCACATGGCGTCAAAAGTTGTAGCCGGAATCTTGCCATGGGTGGTTATAGTATCATCTATATCTGCAAAGAAAATAGAAAGCCGCTTACAGAAAGCTGTGTCGATATTTGTTATGCTTGTAGGTTCCATATACTCTCCAGTTTCTTTATAGCATAAAAAAGGCAGACTTGTTAAGTCTGCCTCTGAGCATTGATTATTTAGGATTACTGATCACTCAATAAGACCTGACCAGAACTTAACTGCCTGCTTGAGAGCAGGGATAGAGTCGGAATACATTCCTCTCTGATAGAGCTGCTCGCCCATAGCGAAGATCTGAACACCCTTTGTCCAAGGCTCTTTTGACTTCTTGTCTTCTGGAACTTTCTCTCTCAGATCAAGACCTGTGTAATAGAGACCCTTAGCATTGTACTCGTCGTTTGCAACTACAGGAGCTGTCTTCTCGTCAACAAGGCCAGACCAGAATTTCTTTGCCTGTCCAAGTGCTGGAAGGGACTCTGTGTACATTCCCTTCTGATAGAGCTGCTCGCCCATAGCGAAGATCTGAACGCCCTTTGTCCAAGGCTCTACATTCTTCTTATCCTCTGGAACTTTGCCTTCCAGGTCCTTACATGTATAGTAGAGACCGGTTGCCGCATTCTGGTCAACAGCTGCATCTCCGCCTGCTGCGGCAGCTTTGCCTGTTGTGCCACAGGAAGCAAACAGTCCGACGATAAGGATGAGTGCTACCAGCAATGATAAACTTCTTTTCATTTTTTCCCCCTAATGAATTTAAAAAATATCAATAATAATTATCACCTATGTATATAAAAAATGGCAAGGAAAATATTTTTATCAAAAACTTGGTATTGATAACCAAAAATTATCAAAAAATATCTTCACTTGCCAATCGTCAGGGATTGTCAAATAAAATCAATTATTTGCAGCAACCGCACTTCTTTGGGAAAGGAACCTTGCATCCGCAAGCCTTGAGTGCAGCCTTGAGCTCTTTCATAGCAGCCTTAACGTCTGCCGGTGTGTTAGCTCCGAGGTTGCAGAGTCTGAATGTAGGCAGGTTTCCGATCTTTCCAGGATAGATTGTGATTCCCTCTTTGAACAGATAGTCATGAACTTTCTTGAAGTTGAACTTCTTGTCCTCAGGATACTTGATAGCGATTACGAGACCTGTTGTGATAGCTGGATCCAGGAGTTCCACAAGACCCATCTTTGCAGCTTCGTCTCTGATGATTTTTGAGATGTCCATGAATCTCTTGTACTTAGCCTTCTCGCCCTCAGCGAAGTGCTCCTTAAGAGCCTGCTGCATTGAGTAGATGATCTGTACAGGAGGTGTGAAGTTCATCTCGCCGTGCTCCTTGAAGTATTCATACTGTCTCCAGAGGTTGCAGTAGTAGCTTCTTGGCTTGTAGTTCTTCAGCTTCTCAATCTCAGATACTTTTCCGATGAGGAATGAGCATCCTGTGAATGCGTTGATACCTTTCTGGCTGGATGCCATGCAGAAGTCGATGTTGTCCTTGTATACATCGATCGGGATGATTCCCAGTGTTGATGTGGTGTCTGAGATGAAGATCTTTCCGTATTTGTGAGCAATTGCACCAACCTCTCTGATAGGGTTGCAGAGGCCTGTTCCAGTCTCCTGATGTGCCATGTAGACAGCAGCTACATCGTCCTTGTTCTTTGCAAGTGTCTCCTCAACAACCTTGAGGTCTGGAAGAGTGAGGATGTCGAATGCGCAGTTTACAACTGGAATTCTGTAGTACTGTGCAGCCTGCATAGCTCTGTCGTTATAGAATCCGTTGTTTACAATCATGATCTTCTTTCCGTCTGGGATGAGAGATCCGACTGCAACGTCGATACAGATTGAACCGGAACCAGCGAAAAGTGTTGCGACATAGTCGTTCTTCTTTCCGTGTACGATCTTAACAAGGTCTTCTGCAACTTTTCTTGTGATTGCTGCGAAAGATCCCTCTCTGTGGCAGATATCGTCCTGAATCAGGGAAGCCTTAACAGTCTTTGTTGTTGTTGATGGGCCTGGGTTCAGAAGGATAGTCTTCTTGATTGTCTTCTTAATCTGGACATCTTTCAGTTTCATAAAATTCTCTCCTGTTGTAAGTTTTCAAAGTCCTGAAATGGATAACTTTGCTTCCATTTTATCACTTTATATAAATACGTCAATCTAAAATGGGGGCTATTAATGAAATATTTTCATTTTTTTTTAAATATATATGAAATTTTGGCTTTATATATTAGCGATTTTAGAGATATTAGACGTGCAAATAATTGTTAAAAAATTGTAAAAATGCAGAAAAACTCTTCAGCCGGGGAAGGTGATTTCTTCTATTAAGTCCCATTAACAAATAATTCTTTAGGGGTATTTCGCACAAGAAATGTTAAAACTCTGTAAAAATATGGGTAGTTTAGAGATATTAGAGAAAATTAATAAATCGTTTTGTTATTAATGTCAAAAAAGAAAATTTTGTTCTTGACAATTTATTGAACCATGATAATATCAAAAATACAGAATTAGTTTTCTGTCACCAAAGTTTTTTGGTGAATTAAATTTTAGGAGAGAAAAATGAAAAGAAGTATCGTACTCGCTCTTTGCTTGATTCTCTGCGCTTCCATGGCATTTGCTAACGGAACAGCTGAAGGAAATGCAGCTACCGGAAACAAAGCTA
Organism: Spirochaetia bacterium; assembly: GCA_017642445.1. Lineage (GTDB taxonomy): Bacteria > Spirochaetota > Spirochaetia > CADAEX01 > CADAEX01 > CADAEX01. Next base: position 55,352 of record JAGCPA010000060.1, on the reverse strand, counting down.
TCATGGGAACATCAAGCTTAGGTGGATCCTGGTATCCTACAGGATCAGCTATTGCAGGTCAGGTTATGACACACACTGACTCCATCATCACAGCACAGGCTACTGGCGGTGGAACAGAGAACCTGAGACTTATGATGCAGAACCAGATGCAGATTGGTCTTTCTGAGACTAACGTAACATTCTACGCTTTCAATGGCGAGAAACTGTTCGAAGGCCAGAAATATGACAACCTGACATTCTGTGCAAACCTTTACCCACTGGTATTCCAGGCACAGGTACAGAAGGCATCAAAGTTCAACACATTCAAAGAGTTCTGCGCAGCAAAAGCTAGCTTCTGCCCAGGATCCCCAGGATCTGGAGACGAAGTTGCATGGCAGGAGATCTTCGAAGGCGCATTCGACACCAACTACAAAGACATCGTATGGAAGCCACTTTCCCACAACGAAAGAGTTATGGCATACCAGGACAGACTTCTTGATGGTATCGGACACGAGACAGCAGTTCCAGCAGGTGCAATCCTTGAGTCTTCCGCTCAGATTCCTGTAAGAATCCTTGCAATCGGCGGCGCTGAGAGAGATAAGCTGATGGCTAAATATGCATGGGTTGGAAAGTGGACAATTCCTGCTAACTCCTACAATGGACAGGAAGAGGCAGTTGAGACTGTTACAACAGGTACTTGTCTTGTTGCTGACGGCGTAAATGCTCCAGAGAAAGTTATTTACGACATGGTTTCAACACTTTACGGACCTGGCCTCAAGGCTATCCAGTCTGTACACTCATTCACACCTTACATCACTCTTGACATCGCTCTTGATGGAAAGGGAGCAATTCCTCTGCACGCTGGTGCTGAGAAATTCTACAAAGAGAAAGGTATGGTTAAATAAGTTATTTATAACTTAGTTGAACACAGGGAGTGCATCTGAGCGATCAGATGCACTTCTTTATGTTTAAAATGTTACATCATGTTCTACAAAAATAAGACTAACTAGGAGATTATGAATGGGGGACAAAGATAACGAATATTTGAAGGACGTTGCTGACCAGCTTAAAGGAATGGATGAATCCGCCAGAAAAGAAGCTGCAGAAATGGCCAAAAAAGCAGAGGAGATGGATAAGAAATTATCCGGATACCGCGATAACAAAAAGGGTATTCTTGTACTGATTTCTGTTGTCGCTGTATGTTTCGCTCTGTTCCACTTCTATACAGGTGGATTTGGAATGTTTACCGCCATCAGACAGAGAGCCATTCACTTGGCATTCGCTCTCTGGATCTGTATGATGAGATATTCTTCCAACAAGAACGCAGGACCAAAGGTGGAGCCATGGCTGCCGCACTTCTTCCTGTGGATTATGATAATGGGTACAATCAACATTCCTATTGTTGACTATGCTAGAAAAGCTCGCGCCAACATGACAGGCGTTGTACTTGCAGTAGGTGTTATCTGTATCGTATGTGCAATACTCAGCAGATTCATCACCCTTAAATTAAGAATGAAAGCTAACAAGGCTGTCGAAGACGGTCCAATGTGGTACGACTGGCTGTTCCTTATTGCAGCAACCGCCGGATGTATCTATATGGCAATCAATACTGATAAGATTCTCCAGAGAGCTGGTATCGTTTATACAATCGACCAGATCATGGCTCTCTACCTGTTGATCGGAACTATCGAGGCAACAAGACGTTCTATCGGTAAAGTCCTTATGTGGATCGGTATCTTCATGCTTATGTACTGCCGCTTTGGTTTCCTCTGCGGTGGAATCTGGAACCATCCAGGATTCAGCTTTGCTATGATTACAAGACACTTTGTACTTACAGACGCAGCGCTGTGGGGAACACCTATCGGAGTATCTTCAAGTTACATTTCCTTGTTCCTGCTCCTCGGTGCAGCTCTTCACGCAACTGGTCTTGCAGAGCTTCTGCTTAAGGTTGCAAAGGGTCTCGTTGGTCACTTCGTAGGTGGACCTGCAAAGATGGCCGTAGTTGCATCTTCTATGTTCGCTATGATCTCCGGATCTTCAACATCTAACGTTGCAACAACTGGTGTTATCACCATTCCTCTGATGAAGAGAACTGGTATTCCTGCAGCCCTGGCTGGAGCTACTGAGGCTTCCGCTTCCATGGGTGGTCAGGTAACTCCTCCTGTAATGGGTGCTGTAGCATTCATCATGGCAGAGTTCCTTGGTATCAGCTACATCTCCATCATCACAGCAGCTGCTATCCCAGCTCTCCTCTATTATGTATCTGTATTCACAATGATTCACTTCGAGGCACATAAGATCGGAGCTTGGGGACTTAAGAAGTCTGAGATCGACCCGACCTGGAAACACGACATCCTTACTAAGGGTTATCTGATTCTTCCAGTAGTTATGCTGGTTTACATGCTGGTTAAGGGTTATACTGCAATGGCTGCATGTTTCTATTCATTCATCGTTGCTGTATGTCTCTCCTTCTTCAGAAAAGACACAAGACTTAACCTGAAAAAGTTCAAAGGTATCTTTGAGCAGGCAGGTATGACACTGTGTGTAGTAGCTGTTCCATCAGCTATCGCAGGATTCGTAGAAGGTACTGCAACTCTTACAGGTCTTACACCTCACATCACAAAGGTTCTTACTGAGCTTTCACACAGTAACCTTTACCTGACACTGATCATCACAATGCTTATGTGTCTGGTTCTCGGTATGGGTGTTCCTACAGTTGCTAACTACATCCTTATGACCATCATGACAGTTCCTACAATGATCTCTGTAGGAGTTATGCCACTGGCAGCACACCTGTTCTGCTTCTACTTCGGTATCATGTCAGAGCTTACACCTCCAGTAGCTATCACATCCTACACAGCAGCAGCTATCGCTGGTGCTCCATTCTGGCCAACAGCATTCAACGCCGTCCGTCTGGCAGCCGTTGCATACATCGTACCTTACATCTTTGTATTCAACACATCACTGCTTCTCGGAACCGAGCCATTTACACCTGCTGTAATCTGGGGCGTTATCACTGCTGCATTCGGTTCCTGTAGCTTCGCTATCGGTATGGCAGGCTTCATCCGCAGAAAGATGTTCCTTATTGAACGGTTTGCAATCTGTATCTTTGCGATCTTCATGATCGTACCTACAGTTCTTACCGACGCTGTCGGAATTGGCGGTGTTGTTTTCATCATAGCTATGCAGTGGATTTATAAGAAGAATCCAAAGAACTACATCCCACCGGTTAAGCCAAAGGAAGCTGCTTGATTCAGTTCAAGTATTTTCGAGACCTCCCGCAAGGGAGGTCTTTTTTTTTGTCTCGCTTTCTGTTATAATATTTCTACACATACATTGGAGTTCACATGAGGACAGAAGTTTATTACAGAGACAACAGCATAGATGGCAGGGCCCGCAAGGTGCTTGCCTCTTTGAGGCAGAATATCGACAGCCGTATCCAGAACGTGGCTATGGCTGATGTCTATCTTACCAAGGATATAAAAGGGCTAACCCCAGAGCTGGCCGCTTTCCTTTTTTCCGATTCCGTGGCCCAGCGCACCGCAGTGGACAGCCCTGTGGCAGAAGGCAGCCTTTTGCCCGACTGGAAGTATATTGTAGAGGTTACCTACCGTCCCGGCGTTACAAACCCAACCGCTATTACAGCCCGTAAGTCTGTGGAGACTGCGCTGGGCAGGAAGCTTGCCCAGGAGGAGATGATCCAGACTGCAGTGCAGTATCTGATCGCATCTCCCGATCTTTCCGATTCTCAGATCGCTTCTATGCAGGCCTCCTTCTACAACCCGCTGGTGCAGCAGGCAGAGTTCATAAAGAAAGAGGAGTGGGGAACTAAGAAGCTTCCTGCATTCTACCCTTATAAAGTAGCTTCCAGCGAGGTTACTATAAAAGACTTTGATCTTGCCTCAATGGATGATGCGGCTCTGGAGAAGCTTTCTGAGGAGAGGCTTCTTGCACTCAATCTGACTGAGATGAAATCGCTCCAGAAATATTTTACTGCCCCTGATACAGTTGCAGCCCGGAAGAAAGCTGGCATGGGCAACGCCACCGATGTTGAGCTTGAGATGATAGGGCAGACATGGTCTGAGCACTGCAAGCATAAGATTTTCAGCGCCGACATCGACTACGAGGATACCGAGGCCGGTACTAAAGAGCATATCAAATCACTCTATGCATCATACATAAAAAAGACAACCAAGGATCTGTGGGATAAGAAGCCTTTCCTCCGCTCTGTCTTCAGCGACAACTCAGGCGTTGTGGAGTTTGACAAGGACAACCTGGTATGCTTCAAGGTGGAGACCCACAACTCACCATCTGCACTGGATCCATACGGCGGCGCAATCACCGGTATTGTAGGTGTGAACCGCGATATCATAGGAACAGGAAAAGGTGCTAGACCTTTCTTCAACACCGACTTCCTCTGCTTCGGCAACCCAGACACTCCAGATGAGGATATTCCGTCTGGACTTCTCCATCCAAAGGCAGTTATGAGCGGTGTCCACCACGGCATTATCGATGGTGGTAACCAGTCTGGTATTCCTACTGTTGCAGATGGTTTCCTCTTCGACGATTCATACACAGGAAAGCCACTGGTATTCTGCGGTACAGGCGGTATAATGCCGGCCTCCATGGCAGGCGAGGGAACATGGATCAAACATATCAACCCGGGCGACAAGGCTGTCATGATCGGCGGCCGGATCGGAAAGGACGGCATCCACGGTGCCACATTCTCCTCTCTGGTTCTGGATGAGGCTTCCCCAGTCTCTGCGGTGCAGATCGGCGACCCGATTACACAGAAAAAGATGAGCGATTTCCTCATGGAGGCCCGCGATCTGGGACTCTATCAGGGAATAACTGACAACGGTGCCGGCGGCCTCTCATCCTCCCTGGGTGAGATGGCAGAGTATTCCAACGGCGTTGTTATAGATCTGGATAAATGTCCTCTTAAATACCAGGGCTTAGCTCCATGGGAGATTCTTGTATCAGAGTCCCAGGAGCGGATGAGCCTTGCGGTGGAGGAGAAGAATATCAAGGCCTTCCTGGACCTGGCTGCAAAGCGGGATGTAGAGGCCACAGTGGTGGGCGAGTTCAACGATTCAGGCTACATAAGCATCCTGGGCAGAGGCCGCCTGGCTGGCTACCTCTCCATGGAATTCCTCCACAAAGGGCTTCCTGCAATGCACCTCAATGCAGTATGGAAACGCCCTGCCGCCCCAGATGTGAAAATAGAGAAAGAAGATCCGAAGGAACTCCTTATAAAAATACTTGGCGACCCTAATGTGTCATCACGTGAGACACTGGTGCGGCAGTACGACCACGAGGTAGGTGCTGTCTCTGTAGTCAAGCCCTTTGTGGGCAAGAACTCAGACGCCCCATCCGACGGCGCAGTGCTCAAGCCTGTATACGGAAGCAGCAAGGGTGTTACAGTGACCCACGGTATCTGCCCACGGGTAGGCGACTGGGATACATACAACATGGCACAGTGCGCTGTGGACGAGGCATTCCGTTCCCACATAGCACTGGGCGGCGACCCGGAGAGCGCATCGGTGCTCGACAACTTCTGCTGGCCAGACCCAGTAAAGTCTGCAAAGACCCCGGACGGCGAATACAAGCTGGCACAGCTGGTGCGGACATGCAAGGGTGTGAACCGCATCTGCCTGGACTACGGCCTGCCTCTTATTTCGGGCAAGGACTCAATGAAAAACGATGCCAGCATGAACGGCAAGAAGGTGTCGGTGCGGCCTACACTCCTTATCTCTCTCATGGGTATGATCAAGGACACAAAGAAGGCTATGACATCAGACTTCAAGGGGTGCTGCGATTACATCTACATCCTGGGCAAGACCACCGGTGCAATGGGCGGCTCCACCTACGAGAAGATAAAAGGAAAGAGCATGGGCGCTTCCCCGAGCGTCGATACCAAGGGTGCATTCAAGATGTACTGCCAGCTTGCCAGTGCAATTGAGAAGGGTCTGGTTGCATCCTGCCACGATATGTCGGACGGTGGCCTTGCAGTAGCCCTTGCCGAGAGCGCAATGGGCGGAATGTGCGGCTGCGATGTGGATCTTTCCGGCATTCCTGGAGATGCAGGACTGGACGATATCAGAACTCTGTTTGCAGAATCTCCATCCCGCTTTGTTATCTCAGTAAAGAAAGAGAATGCGGCTGAGTTCGAGAAGCTTATGGCTGGAGCACCTCTCAAGAAAGCAGGCGAGACAAACTGCTCCGATGCAGTGGCGTTCAAGAAGGATGGAAAAACAATTTTATCAATTACATGCGATGAAATCGTGAAGGCATGGAAGAGGGAAATATAATGGCAAAGGTTGCAATACTTACAGGATACGGCATCAATGCTGACAACGAGCTCAAGGAGGCATTCCTCAGGGCCGGTGCCAAGCAGGCAGACAGAATACACATAAACGATATGATCGAGAAGCCCGAGATTCTGGATGATTATCAGATTCTAGGTTTCCCCGGCGGATTCTCCTTCGGCGACCACCTTGGATCAGGCCTTGTGATGGCCCATCTCTTCAAGCAGAACCTCAAGGGAGTTCTCGACAAGTTCATAGCCAAGGGCAAGTTGATCATTGGTATCTGCAACGGCTTCCAGGTGCTTGTGAAGATGGGTGTGCTCCCTAACTTTGACGGCAACTGGACTCAGGAAGTTTCCCTTATCCACAACAACACAGGAGTGTTCGAGAACAGCTGGCTCAATGTCCGCTTCAATCCCGACTCCCCATGTGTCTGGACCAAAGGGCTCAAGGAGATGGATATCCCTATCCGCCACGGCGAGGGAAGGTTCATAACCAAGGACAAGGCGACTCTGGAGAGAATAAAAGCTCTTCACTTAGACACAGTTATCTACAACGACAGGAACCCCAACGGCTCCGAGTGCGATATCGCCGGAATCACCGATACCACAGGGCGCATCCTGGGACTTATGCCGCATCCCGAGGCATTCCTTACACCGGAGAACCACCCTATGTGGAGACGGCAGGAGATCAAGGAGGCAGCCGGTCTTGCGCTTCTTAAGAATGGAGTTGATTACATAGACAGCAGGAACATAAAATGAGGAAAATCATCGAAAAGTGGTGCAGCACAAGTCTTATCCTTAAAATTTTTGTGGGCCTGGTTCTTGGCGCAATTTTAGGACTTTTAGTTCCGAATGTCAGGGCAATAGGAATTTTGGGCGGCGTATTTGTCGGAGCGCTTAAAGCAATTGCTCCGGTGCTGGTGTTCCTCCTGGTATGCAGCGCTCTTTCCAAGGCTCATTCCAATGTGGGAAGAAGATTCAGCTCTGTAATTATCCTCTATCTATCCAGCACCCTTATCGCTGCTATTGTTTCGGTATGCGCAAGCTTCCTTTTCCCGGTGACTATCTCCTTCGCTAAATCTGCGACAGCAAATCCACCCCAGGGAATCTGGGAGGTGCTCAGGAACCTTATATTCAACATGGTCACAAACCCGGTTTCTTCCATCTCCAATGCCAACTACATGGGAGTCCTTTTCTGGGCTGTTGTCACAGGACTGTGCCTCAAGAAGACTGCATCAGAGACTACTCTTAAGGTTATTGCCGAGCTTTCTGAATGCGCATCCCTTATAGTCCGCTGTGTCATCCAGTTCGCCCCATTCGGTATCCTTGGTCTGGTATACGAGTCGGTGGCAGAGAGCGGCCTGAATATCTTTACAGAATATGGCTGGCTCCTTGTGGTGCTGGTAGGCAGCATGTTAGTTGTAGCACTGGTTGTGAACCCTGTCATTGTGGCTGTAGCGCTACGACGGAATCCTTATCCGCTGGTGTTCAAATGCCTTAAGGAGAGCGGTATAACAGCATTCTTCACACGGAGCTCTGCAGCAAATATCCCTATCAATATGCAGCTGTGCGAGAGGCTTGGACTGGAGAGAGATTTCTACTCTGTAAGCATTCCTCTTGGCGCCACCATCAACATGGATGGAGCAGCAGTAACCATAACTGTAATGACATTGGCAGTTTGTAACACTATGGGAATTTCTGTCGATTTCCCGACCGCAATCCTCTTGAGCGTTCTGGCAACCTTGGGCGCATGCGGCGCATCGGGTGTGGCTGGCGGTTCGCTCCTCCTCATTCCTCTGGCATGCTCACTCTTCGGAATAAACAACGATGTTGCTATGCAGGCGGTTGGTGTAGGCTTTATAATCGGAGTTGTTCAGGACTCTGTAGAGACAGCCCTGAACTCAAGCGGCGATGTCCTCTTTACTGCCACAGCTGAATACTACGAGCGGAGAAAAACTGGCAAGGCCATGAATTATTTAGGAAAATCAGAATAAAACCGTGTCTAATAATTACTTATATAATAAAGACTTTGGGAAAATAGAAGCTATAGGAATAGCAAAGAGGTTATTAGATACCAATTGCAAAGAATTAATTTATCAGAAAGTCGAACCTCGCCCTGGTGGATATTTTGTTCAAAATCATCAAGATTTAATTTTAAAAAAAGAAAATAAAGCCAAGGAAGTGATTGAAAAAAAGACATTACGTCAGGCTGTTATAGATAATTACGGTAAATATACTGTAGATTATGAAATTAATATTTGCCCTGGTACAAAGCAGAATATTGATGTTTTGTTCATTCATGATGGTTTTTTATTTATTGGAGAAATGAAAGGACCAGAAGCTTCTGGAGATGAACCGCTCTTAAAACCTTTGCTGGAGATAGAAACATATTCCAGGATAATTGATTCTGAAAAATTCATTGATGACTTTACAAATAATCTTAATTGGGTAAGAGAAGCTCTTTCTAAATCACAAGTCATCAAAAAAGCAATAATTGTATATGAGAAAAAAGATGGGAAAAGCAGTCCTATGTTTCGACAGTTATTTGATGGTAAATATTCTGAAACATATAAGATTTTAATGGAGAAATTGAAAATATACGCTATTAAGGCAGAATCTTTCTGTAAAAAAGATGGAAAAGTAGAATTCTTTACAGGTTTTTCTCCAAAAGATTATTAAGAGATAGAATTCCTAACGCGGTATTAATCGAAACAGCTTTCCTGTGGCAGTATTTTTATGTGGTGGCTATAATAAAAAAACTATAATAAAAATTGTTTGCTAAAAAAAAGGAAATTTATTTTGTAAAGACTAAAAGCATGTTATAATTTTCTATGCGAAGCTTTCCGAGTCCTTAATAAAAAAATGAGGAGACAAGACAATATGACATTACAAGATGAAATCCAGCGTGGTGAAAACCGTACATTAGAATATAAAGCAGAACTTCCTCAGGATTCTCAGAAATGGATAAAGACTATTGTCGCTTTTGCTAATGGTGCTGGTGGAAAGTTTGTTCTAGGAGTAAACAACAAACGTGATTTTGTAGGGCTTGCTAAAACCATTGATTTATTTGAACTAAAAGACAACATTGCAGATACAATCGGCCAGATGTGCGAACCACAGATTATGTTTGATATAACAGCTGAAATGGTAGATGAGGCGCAGCTTTTGGTTGTGAATGTGTTCCCCGGAAATGCAACACCTTATTACATCAAATCAGTGGGTAAGGAGAATGGAACTTTTATCCGCTTAGGAGCAACAACACGAAACGCTGACTGGACTGCCTTGGATGAGCTTACAAATCGTGGCCGCCATGTCTACTATGATGAATTTCCCTGTCCTGATTTAAAAGTTGAAGATGCAGACATTAAATATCTTTGCAAAGATTTTTCGGATCGGGCTGACCGCAGGATTATCAGAAAAGATTTAGAGAATCTGAATCTGATAATTGGAAAGAATAAAGATGTTGCCACAAATGCTTATGCTATTCTTTTAGGAAAGCATGATTATACTTCACGCATTCAATGTGCGCGCTTTCGTGGTATAGAACGGGTTGATTTTTTAGATAAGAAAGAATATGAAGGACCCCTCTGTGAGCAGATAGATAGTGCATATAAGTTTGTCTTGAACTATCTTAGCATGGCTATAAAGATAAACGGAATTGTGCATGAAGAAAAATATGAGCTGCCACCTAAAGCAATTCGCGAGTTGATTATTAATGCGGTAATCCATCGCAACTATCAGATGAGTTCAAGTGTTCAGGTTGCTGTTTATGACGATAGGGTCGAAATATCATCGCCGGGCAGTATCTATGGCGCTTTGACTTTGGAAGAAGCTTTGAGCGGTCGTTCTTCTATACGCAATAAAACACTTGCCCGTACCCTTGAGAAGATTGATGTTCTTGAGGGCTGGGGCTCTGGATTTAAACGGATTTTTGCCCAATGCGAAGAATATGGGGTTCCCAAACCTGAATTCTTGGAAATTGGTGATCTGCTTAGAGTGAATTTTTATCGCCCTTCATATAATAAAATCGGCGATAAATCGGTGATAAATCCAAAAATCGGCGATAAATCGGCGATAAATCCAAAAATCGGCGATAAATCGGCGATAAATTATAAAGAAATGATAGTAGACTATTTATCTAATCAGCCAGAAGCCCGAAGTCAAGATATTGCATTATTTATAGGGCTTAAGGTTTCCCGCACGAAAGACTACCTTGCAGAACTGGTCGAAGATGGGAAAATTCTGGCCAATGGTTCGAATAAAAACAGAACGTATTCTTTAAAAAAAGAGGATAGAGTCTAATTATAAATTAGAATTAGTTTATTAATTTCTTTTGCCACTGCAGCTGCCACAGCAAGCTTGTAATCGAAACGGCTTTCCTGTGGCAGTATTTTTATGTGGTGCTGGGTTATGTTGCCTCGGAAGTCGATGGCAAAAAAAACTTCTCCTGGTACAGAGTCACCATTGGCCGGGTCTATGTTGCCCATAGAACCGGTGACTCCAATGCCGATGTCTGCACTGAAGGCTTTGCGGCAGGCGGTAGCCATAACCACTGCTGTCTCTATAGAGTAGACACCAAACTTTTCGATTATCTCGGATGGTACCCCGGCCTTGATCTTGGCCTGGTTTGAGTAGGTGATATACGCCCCCCTGAAGATGGCAGAACTTCCTTCTGTATCTGTAATCAGAGAGGCGATAAGACCACTGGTGCAGCTTTCCATGGTGGTGATAGAGATGTTGTGCTGAATCAATGCCTTTGTCAGAGTTGCATATTGCTTATGTATTTGATTCAATTGGTCCACAGTTAAGGTATTATTTGTCATAAAATTTTGCCGTAAATCATTTACAGCTCCCCATTTTTTTATTTTTCCCCTCAAAACCTCTTGACAAAGGAATTATTTTCGTGTAAGATGCAAGCTAGTAAGAAGGAGCCCGAATTCGATAGAAATCCGGGCTCCTGCGGGCATCTTGACGACGCTCTTAAGTGATAATTTGAGTTTAGCATATTTTATGTATTCGTCAAGAGCCCTTCTTGCTAATTCTTTAAAAAGGAGGTGCCAATGATTTATATCGATGCAGTTCATTATGTTCAAAGCTCATATGGATATGAATATATCAGTGAAGTGCGTTGGACAGATAACCTTAATTCCAAGGCATATAAATCTTGTTCTAAGCACGATATGATTAATTTCATTAATCAGCATCCGAACAGTGTTAAAACAAAGTATTATCGCTATGGTAACTGGTATGTTGGTGAAGATGTTCGCGTAGTTGATAATTCATATTTGCGTACTGATGCTAATAACATCAAAGCAGACAACTTGGGAAATCTTCCACGTTATTGATTATTTACTGTGCAGGATTCTATCTAACTGCACTTTTTTTAGAGGGTTTATGCTAAATAAAAAGTTAAGTGATATTTCGAGTATAAAGATTTGCTCCTTTTCATTATCGCGTTCAAAATTGCAAGATACTTATTCAAAGTGGCTTGTTTGTTCAAATTTTTTACCAGATAATGAAATAAATTATAAATATGCAAATAATAATATCTTGCCGGAACCAGAGTGGCAGATTCATAATGAAGATATCATTATTAAACGCATAACTCCATCATATGTAAATTATATAGAAACAATCCCGGATATGACTTTTGCTGGAAATAATTTAATTATTGTCACTCCAGATGATTCTGTTGATGCAAAGTATCTTGCTATGATTTTAAATGATAAAATAAGAAATTTATCTAATGAAAGCTCAATAGGTGCAGTGATGAGATCTATAAGCCGTTCTGATCTCGAAGTTTTGGAAATTCCTTGCCTGGACATTAGGCTTCAACAGGTATTAGGTGAGTTATGGTATAAAAGTATTGAATTGAAAAAGAAGAAAAAAAAGTTGGCAGAGCTTGAAGAAATTCGAACAAATTACATCATTGATAAAATATTTCGTAAATCTGGAGGAAGATAAAAATGGCTAAAACAACTTTTGATGATATTAAACGCGCTCTCTGGGCTGGAGCAAATACATTTCGTGATAATATTGATGCTTCCAATTACAAGGACTATGTTCTTTCCATGTTCTTTGTAAAATACTTGAGTGATACATTCGATGAAAGTGTAAAAGAACTTGAAAAAGAATATAGCGGGATCCGTCTCGAAAGACAAATAGCCAATCTCCCTTTCTATCTCAAGAGAGAGTTCACATTTGAGTATTTGCTTGAAAACCAGTTCGCCCCTGATCTCGGAACAAAGATAAGCGAAGCGCTTATCGGAATCGAAAGTTCCAACGCTATTCTCAGCGGTATTTTCCGTGGGATTGATTTTAACAGCGAAAGCAACCTTGGAAAAAAAGAGCAAAAGAACCCTATCCTTCGTAATCTTCTGAACGATTTTGCCGATCTCGACTTGCATCCGAGTAACATTGAAGTAAAAGAGGATCAGGTGCCGGCGGATATCATCGGCGACGCCTACGAGTATATGATTGGCGAATTTGCCACTTTGGCAGGGAAAAAGGCGGGCAGCTTTTTTACGCCTCAGCAGGTTTCCGAGATTATGGCGCAGATCGTTAGCCCTGTCGAAAACGACCGTGTGTATGACCCGACTTGCGGTTCCGGCTCACTGCTGATCCGCGCTGCGCGTAAGGGCGGATTTGACAAGGTGCAGATGTACGGTCAGGAAGTGAACAGTTCCGCTATTTCTATGGCGCGGATGAATATGTTCATTCACGGGATCCAGGACGCTAAAATCGCATGGGGTGATACACTTGCCAATCCGCAGCATCTGGACAGCGACGGCAACCTGATGAAATTCGACTGTATCGTCGCAAATATGCCGTTCAGTAAAGATAAGTGGGCTGAAGGATTCAACCCCGGAGGCGAAGTGCCTGCCGACGAAGAAACGGAAAAAGCGACAAAGGGAAAGAAAAAAGAATTCAAAATGGAAGCCGGGCTCGACCGCTGGCATCGTTTTGACATGGGTGTTCCGCCGGCAAGCAAAGGTGACTGGGCGTTTCTGCTCCACATGATCGCCAGTATGAGTGGAAACGGACGCGTTGCCGCTGTCGCCCCCCACGGCGTGCTGTTCCGGGGCGCAAGTGAAGGCCGCATCCGTCAGACGATCGTTGATAAAAACCTGATCGACGCTGTGATCGGTTTGCCGGAAAACCTTTTCTACAGTACGTCGATTCCCGCTTGTATCATCGTTTTCAGAAAAGGCCGCAGTAACACGGACGTGCTGTTTATCGATGCATCAAAAGAATTCAAAAAAGATCGTGCCAAGAACGTTCTTCGTGATGAGGATATTAAGAAGATCGTAGATACTTACAAAGCGTATCGCAACGGTGAAAACGCTGAGATAGAAAAGTACAGCCATGTTGCTTCACTGGAGGAGATCAAAGAAAACGAATACAACCTGAATATCCCGCGCTACGTCGATACTTTTGAAGAAGAAGAAATCATTGATATCGATCACGTGAACGCGGAGATTGCTGAACTGAAAGATCAGATTGCTGAAGTTGAAAAAGAGATGGAAAAGTATCTTAAAGAATTAGGATTGAATTAAACGAGGTAAGAGAATGTGTAAAAAGGAAGAATTAGTTAAGATCATAGAAGAGTTATCGTCAGAAGGCGAAGAAGTTAGACGATCAACTTATAAAGGCCTCTATGATATAACATATATTCGTGAGGAAATATTTGATTCGTGGAGGAACAAGGTACTTGCTTTTTTAAACGCCATTAAAATCACTCCGGGGGAAATCATATTGTCAATAAGCACATCAGGAAATGATGCACCACGTGATATTGATGGGGTTCAAGCCCAATTAAAAACATTAGTTGATCTGATTGAAAACGAATATATAGATATTAACGTTGCCCAAAACGATCCAAGCGGGAAGGTTGTCGAACAAATCTTTGATAGATTCCATAAGGTTGTTCGTCAGTTACGTACTCGTTATGATAATCGCGAAACAATTTGTGTGTCTGACGAATATGATGTCCAGGATGTCCTTCATGCTCTTCTGGTTCTGTTTTTCGACGATGTGAGAACAGAAGAGTGGACGCCTTCTTATGCTGGTGGAGCTGTACGAATGGATTTCCTTTTGAAAGAAATACAAGCCGTTATTGAGGTTAAGAAAACACGTAAAAGTATGTCTGCCAAAGATTTAGGGGAGCAGCTGATTATCGACATCGAAAAATATAAAACGCACCCGGATTGTAAGCAGTTGTATTGTTTTGTTTATGATCCGGAAGGATTACTTGGAAATCCAGTCGGAATAAAAAAGGATTTAGAATCAGCGCATAAAGAATTCTTGAAAGTATTTGTTAAGCCGGAGTAACAAGATGAAATCAGAGATTAAACAACGTATTGATCAACTGAAAAACGGCGAGAAACCGAACGGATATAAGAAAACCGATTTCGGTGTTTTCCCGTATGATTGGGAGACTGATAAATCACTTGGAGATTTGTTTGATTTCTATGGAGGGCTCAGCAAGTCACGCGAAGAACTTGGTGAAATAGGATATCCGTATCTTCACTATGGAGATTTGCACAGAGGATCATTCAATAAGGTGTCTTTTGAACAGTATGAACAGTTGCCTAAGTGCGATATAAATTTGACTGGTAAAGAAACGTGCTTGATGAAAGACGGAGATGTTGCTTTTCTTGACGCATCAGAAGATTTGGAGGGAACGTCTCGTGCCGTATTAATTGATAATCCAGATAACAAACCGTTCATTGCCGGATTGCATATTATTTACGGAAAATCAAAAAGTGTAAGTATTACTAAATGGTATAAGCAGTATATTACCTCCTCTGAATCAACAAAAAAACAATTTCAGAAATTGGCTTCGGGATTTAAGGTGTATGGATTAAACAGGGATACATTGTCTAAAATACATGTTGCTTATCCAAAATCTACTGAAGAGCAATCAAAAATTGCAGAAATTCTTATGAAATGGGACAAAGCAATTGAGTTGCAGGAAATACTTATTAACAGATTGATTTCAAAGGAACGCTCGGTGTTGCAACAATGTTTTGCCCCAGAAAGATGTGATGTTACCATTAGATTTGCTGATTACATTGTCGAAAAAAATGAGAGAAACAAAGGGAAAAATAAACGTGTAAAAAGCATATCTAACTCGCAGGGCTTTATTGATCAAGAGGAGCAGTTTTCAAAGCAAGTGGCAAGCGAGAATGTTTCGCACTATAAAATTGTTAAAAAGAATTATGTAGCCTACAATCCTTCAAGAATCAATGTTGGATCAATAGCGGTATATGAAGAAAAAGAAGAAGGGATTATTAGCCCAATGTATACAGTGTTTAAGTGTAATAGCATTGATCCAAAATTCTTCTTGCTTCTTCTCAATACTAATAGGGGTAAATATGAGATCAAATCTCGATTGGCAGGGAGTGTACGTGATACGCTTGCTTTTGATGAATTAAAAGATATTAAAATGTGTGTCCCAAATTCAACCAAGTGGGAAAAAATACTTAATATCTTTGAGATGATTAATAAAAATATCCAATTAGAAAGGGACAAATTAGATATATTAACACTTCAGCGTAAAGCATTACAACAATATCTTCTGAACGGAATCGTGAGGGTATAAGATATGAATGAACAACAGATTAAGCTGTTTTGTAAGCTTGCCATCGAAAAAAGTAATCGTCCATTTACAGAAACAGAAAAGGAACTGTTGAAACAAGCAGTAGACCATGCAAAAAACTGGGATGAATTGTTTATAATTGCTATTTCGACATTGGGAAGGCAATGAACAATGCTGAGTGCGGTTATGGAGGGAATATGAGTGACAACAATCAGATTATAATGTACCAAACCGAAGACGGTTTGACTAAAATTGATGTGAAAGTTGAAAACGATACTGTTTGGCTTAGCCAAGATCAAATGTCAGAACTTTTTCAAAGAGATAAATCTACAATCTCAAGACATATCAAAAATGTTTTTGAAGAAGGAGAATTAAGCAGAAAATCAGTTGTTGCAAAAATTGCAACAACTGCATCTGATGGTAAAACATATGATGTTGATTACTATAGTCTCGATGTTATTATTTCTGTTGGGTATAGGGTCAAATCTCTTCGTGGTACACAATTCCGGATTTGGGCAAATAATGTATTGAAAGAGTATCTTATCAAAGGGTTTGCGATGAATGATGATTTGTTGAAATCATCGGGAGGAGGAGACTACTTTAAAGAACTTTTGGAAAGGATTCGTGATATCCGTTCCAGTGAAAGAGTTTTTTATAGACAAATTCTTGATATCTATGCAACAAGTATTGACTATGATAAAAACTCTGAAACCAGCATCTTGTTTTTTAAAACGGTACAAAACAAAATGCATTTTGCTGTCAGTGGACATACTGCCCCAGAAATTATTTATTTGCGTGCAGACAGTTCAAAGCCGTTTATGGGATTGACAAATTTTAAAAGCAAACATCCTCAGAAATCTGAAATTATTACAGCTAAAAACTATTTAAGCGAACAAGAACTGAAGGAACTGAATGCAATTTCATCTGCATACCTTGATTTCGCAGAATTGCAAGCCTTACGGCATAAGACCATGACAATGCAGGATTGGATTGCAAAACTTGATGATTTTCTACGAATGAGTGATAGTGAAGTCCTGCAGAATGCAGGCTCTATTTCTCACGAAATGGCTTTGGAAAAAGCAAGAAATGAGTATATAAAATATAGAAAACAGAATAAGGATGAACTTTCTCAGGTTGAAAAAGATTTTTTGGATTCAGTTAAGAAAACACAGAAACTTCTTGAATCAAGAAAAAATAGGAAGTGAGGACAAAATATGCCTGACCATATGATTTTTAATGAACGTCCTGAATGTCAGAATAGAGTGATATCTTTTTTACAGAAACTTGGATATGAATACATTTCAAGAAGTGAAGCAGAACAAAAACGAGGCAGTTTATCCAAAGTGATTTTCACTGATGAGCTTATTCGTTTCTTGAACAAACAGTCATTCAAGTATAAAAACTACGAACTCAACTTCTCCGGTGAGTCTATTCAGCACGCAGTAAATGCCTTGGATGCTTCTCTTCTGCAAGGTCTTGCTATGGCCAGCAAGGAAATATACAATCTTCTAACTCTTGGGATTAGCGTTGAGGAAAATGTGGTTATCGATCAAGATGTTCCTATTCGACAATCTTTTGATCTTTCCTATATCGATTTTAATCACCCGGCTAACAATATCTGGCAGGTTACCGAAGAATTCAGTGTAGAACGCTCTAACGGACAATATGCACGTCCTGATGTTGTAATTATGGTCAATGGTATTCCACTTGCGGTGATTGAATGTAAAAAATCAAGTGTTGATGTAAAAGAAGGTATTTTGCAGAATGTTAGAAATATGGGGCCAGACTATATCCCACATCTTTTTAAATACACTCAAATGGTCATTGCTATGAACCCAAACAAAGTCGTTTATGGAACTTGTGGAACAAGCGCCGACTATTTTGTAGAATGGCGCGAAGATGATGTGCAATGGCAAGAAGCTATATGTAAACAATGTTCCCCTGATGGTAATGTCATTGAACAGGATCGAGCGATTACTTCTTTGCTTGAAAAAAAGAGATTTCTTACTCTTATTCATGACTACATTCTTTACGACAGCAACATAAAAAAGATTTGTCGTCATCAGCAGTTTTTTGCTGTAGAAAAAGCCATCAAGCGAATTAGTGGTGAAGATGATAAAGGAATGACAGGAGGTGTTATCTGGCATACCCAAGGTAGTGGTAAGTCGTTAACAATGGTCATGCTGGTTAAAAAAATACAATTCTTAAAGGCAAACGAACATCCTAGATTTGTCATTGTAACAGATCGCGTGAATCTTGATAAACAGATACGGGATAACTTTGCAAATTCGCAAATGGCACCAGTCCGTGCTGCAACCGGAAAAGGGCTCAAAACCATTCTAAAGGACAAAAGCAATCTTGTGGTTACCACTTTAATCAACAAGTTTGAAACTGTATGTAAGAATCACTATCTTGAACTTGATAGCGATAGATTCTATGTGTTGATTGATGAGGCACACCGGTCTCAGTATAGCGCGATGTATAATTATATGCGTGAAGTATTGCCGAATGCTACATTCATTGCTTTTACCGGTACTCCTCTGATTGCAAAATCTAAGCGCAATACCTATAAAAAATTTGGCGATCCAATTCATAACTACACTATGAAGCGATCCATTGAGGATAAAATTACTGTTCCGCTTGTATATGAGGGAAGAAAAGTTAAACAGAATGATCCGTCAGACACAATAGATGCCTATTTTGAAAGCTTGACTGAGAACTTACCAGAAGAGTTCAAGAAAGAGTTAAAAGGCAAATATAGCAAATGGTCAAAACTTGCAGAGGCAAGCAGCCGAATCAACCTGGTTGCTCTTGATATCTATGATCATTTTATCAATTACTGTTTACCAAAAGGTCTGAAAGCGATGGTCGTCTGCTCTTCAAGAGCAACGGCTGTTGATGTGTTTAACATTATCTCCTCTTTGCCAGGAAAGAAAATACAACCCAGGGTCGTTATCACATTTGGAGATAAGCGTGAAGGTGATGATGACGATGTCACAACTACATCTATTAGAAAAATCAAAGATTACCACAATAAATATGTTAAGCCGTTATTCGGAGACAATGATGAAAAGTATACTGACTCTGTTTGTGATGACTTCAAAAATCCTGACGGAGATATCAATATGCTCATCGTCAAGGACATGTTGCTAACTGGATTTGATGCTCCAGTTGCTGGGGTATTGTATGTTGATAAAACATTGCAGGAACACAATCTACTGCAGGCGATAGCGCGTGTCAACCGTGTTTATAAGGGCAAAGATTTCGGATTGATTGTAGATTATTGGGGAATTTTCAAAAAATTAAGGACAGCAGTTGACCTATATGATGATGCTGAATCCTCTATGAATTCATATGATCAAGCAGATATTGAAGATGCTATTCTTGGACCTGTTGATGAAAAAAACAAGCTTGAACAAGCTCATAAAGACTTATTTGATATGTTCCAAGGATTTGATGATAACTCAACTTCTGATGCTTGGCAACTGAGCCTTGAAGATGAAGTTAAACGAAATGAATTCTATGATAAGTTAAAAGAGTATGCAAATCTGCTGAATCTTGCTTTGACAAACCGAGATATATTTGTTGAAATCGGATTTGATAAATTAGAAGAATACCGAAAAGATTATCGATTCTTTGATAAATTGCGCCAAAGTGTTATTGAACGTTTTGATAATGAGATTGACCTGTCAAAATATGAATCCGGAATTAAGAATTTGCTTGATACTTTTGTCAATGCAACAGATGTTCGTCAAATTATTAAGCCTGTTTCAATAACTGACAAAACTGCTATGGCTAAGTTGCTTCGATCAGACGACCCAAAGAATGTTAAGGCGGACAAAATAAAGACGAGAATCGAATCTGAACTTAAACAAATAAGATATGATGATCCGCTTTTGTTTGAGGAATTCTCTACAAAAATTAAAAAAACGTTAGTGGAATATGATGAAACAAGGGATGCAGATAAATACTTTACTGCTATGGAAACAATGGCAGATGACTTCCGTAATGGGAGACTATCGAGAGATTATCCTGCTTCCATTGCAAATGACAGTGATACAAAGGCATTTTATGGTGCAGTCATAACTGTTCTTCGCTCTAAAACAGATTTAGATTTGACAGACCGCATTGAAAACATAATTGCTGATAATTCCAGAAAAATAACTAAAATGGTAGCTGATAAAGCTAAACGAGATTGGAAACATAACGAGGTGGTCCACAAACAGATTCATCGTGCTTTAGATGATTGTCTGTTCGAAATGTTTGATGAAGTTGGATATGAGATCAATAATTCTAATATTGAAATACTTGATCTTATAATTGATGAAATCATGAAAGTAGCAGTTGGAAGATACTGATGGATACTGTTGAATTATGCTTAGGACCGATTAACGGTACCATTCAGGTAAAACTCATTCGAAAAAAGATTAAAAATGTTCATTTGAAAGTTTTTAGATCACTCGATGTGGTTTTATCTGTTCCAGAGCATGTGCCGTATGAATGGATAAAATCGTTCCTTTCCAGCCGTCAGAAATGGATAGATAACCAAATAACCAAATATCGAAAGACAAGCGGATTCAACAATTTACTTGAAATCAGAAATGGTTCATCAATTCAATTTCTAGGTAAGGATATGCGAATTTATAAAGAGGTATCATTGACCAATCGTGTAGAGATTGATGAGAAAAAAATATATCTGTTTGTAAATGATATTGCAGATGAAGAGCTAATTCAAAATGCTTTCAGCAAATGGTGGAGGCAAACAGCGGAAACAGTATATCAACAAGAGGTTGATCGTTTCTATGATATTGTCATTCATAAGTATGGTGTTAATAAACCTTTAATTACAATTCGAAAAATGAAGACTTTATGGGGGAGTTGCACACCACAAAAAAACAAAATTACCTTGAATGAATACTTGCTGAAAGCCAACATCAGATGTATTCAATATGTGGTTCTTCACGAGTTAACGCATTTACTGTATCAAAATCACAATTCTGATTTTTATAACTTTTTAACAGTGCATATGCCTGATTGGAAGGAAAGAAAAAAACAACTAGATACCGAAGTTGTTCAAGGATTATAAAAATGCATACACTAAATAATAATGTATGCATTTTTAGTTTAATTACTTGTTTATTGCCTCTGCGACTGCAACTGCAACTGCGACAGAAGCTCCTACCATAGGGTTGTTTCCCATTCCGATAAGACCCATCATCTCAACATGTGCAGGAACAGAGCTTGAGCCTGCGAACTGAGCGTCAGAATGCATTCTTCCCATGCTGTCGGTCATGCCGTATGATGCCGGGCCTGCTGCCATGTTGTCAGGATGCAGTGTCCGTCCTGTGCCGCCGCCGGATGCTACAGAGAAATATTTCTTTCCCTGCTCAACGCACTCCTTCTTATAGGTGCCTGCTACCGGATGCTGGAACCGGGTAGGGTTGGTTGAGTTTCCTGTGATTGAGATATCGACACCCTCTTTGTGCATTACAGCAACACCTTCCCGCACATCATCTACGCCGTAGCATTTTACTTTTGCCCGGTCGCCGTCTGAGTATGGAATCTCTTTCACCACTTCCAGCTTTCCGGTGTAGTAGTCGAATTTGGTCTGCACATAGGTGAAGCCGTTGATTCTGCTTATGATCTGTGCAGCATCCTTTCCAAGACCGTTCAGGATTACGCGGAGCGGTGTCTTCCGTGCCCTGTTGGCGCTCTTTGCAATACCGATAGCTCCCTCAGCGGCCGCAAAGGATTCGTGGCCTGCCAGGAATGCGAAGCACTTGGTCTCGTCCGACAGAAGCATAGCTGCCAGGTTTCCATGTCCAAGGCCAACCTTGCGGTCGTCTGCTACAGAGCCTGGAATACAGAATGACTGTAATCCTTCGCCCAATGATTTTGCAACATCGTATGCAGTTTTATCGCCTTTCTTTATAGCAATTGCTGCGCCCACAGTGTAGGCCCACTTTGCATTCTCGAAGCAGATAGGCTGGATTCCCTCTACAATCTTTGGTACATCAAGACCTTTCTCTTCGCAGATCTTCTTGCATTCCTCGATGGAGGAGATGCCGTATTTCCCGATAGCCTTGAGGATCTGAGCCTCGCGGCGTTCATAGCTTTCAAACAGTGCCATATCTCACTCCTTCCGTGGGTCTATCAGTTTAACAGCACCCTGCTCAGGTGTGGTCCGTCCATACTGTCCCCGTGCCTTGTCCATAGCTGTATTGGGGTCGTCGCCCTTCTTGATGAAGTCCATCATCTTGCCGAAGTTTATGAACTTGTAGCCGATGATCGCGCCATCCTTGTCCACAGCAACTTTCTCCACATAGCCTTCTGCCATCTCGAGGTAGCGGGGGCCTGTCTTGAGTGTCGAGAACATAGTTCCCACCTGGCTCCGGAGTCCTTTTCCAAGGTCCTCAAGTGATGCGCCTACAACCAGGCCACCTTCTGAGAATGCAGACTGAGACCGTCCATATACGATCTGGAGGAAAAGCTCCCTCATCGCAGTGTTGATCGCATCGCATACCAGGTCGGTATTCAGGGCCTCAAGCAGTGTCTTTCCGATAAGGATCTCGCTGGCCATTGCGGCGGAGTGGGTCATGCCGGAGCAGCCGATAGTCTCAACCAGAGCTTCCTGGATAATGCCATCCTTCACGTTGAGTGTAAGCTTGCAGGCTCCCTGCTGAGGGGCACACCAGCCGATTCCATGTGTAAAGCCTGAAATATCTTTTATCTCTTTTACCTGAACCCATTTCCCTTCCTCGGGAATCGGGGCAGGACCATGATAGGCAGCTTTTGCCAATGGACACATGTGTTCCACTTCTGCCGAATAAACCATAGTTTATCTCCTCTAAAGCGTTTTTTTTATTATACTCTATTGTGGAAAAAAACTCCACCTTCAGAACAATTTTTTCTTGAGAGTTATGGCATGATGGCTGCAGATCTCGTGGCAGCAGTAGCACCTGATGCATTTCTGGTAGTCGGCCTTGACTCTGCCATTCTCTATAGAAAGAGCTTTTGCAGGGCAGATGCGGATGCATTCTTTACACAGTTTGCAGATCTTTGGATTGAAGATAGGGCGCTTTACAGTCAGGTTCTTGATGAGGCGGAAAGCCCATTCCGGCATATAGTCGCGGAACATGGAAGCATCGTGCAGATGGTGGATAAGCTTGTAATCTTTTATGAGAAGATTCTCTGCTTTCTCAAGTGGATAGTCTATCTCTTCCCCGGCCTTCAACCAGAAGCCGCTTGCCAGGGCCTGTGACAGAATAGGCAGTGTCTCCGGCTTATAGCCCATGATACGGGCTGCTGTCATATCGAGTGCAAGCACATTGTCGGAGGCAAGGAGCAGCCCCACCTGGCGCGGCTTCCCGCTTCCCGGGCCCGGCCCTTCCATGCCCACTATGGCATCCATTATCGCATAGTTCGGCTTAACTGCAAGGTTTAAGTCTACGATCATCTGTGCAAAGTTATCCCGGTCCGGGAAGCGAAGGTGCAGGGCCGACTTGGAGAGACCAGGCACCAGGCCGAACAAATTCTTTATAGCCCCGGTGTAGTACATAAGGGAATGGGTCTTCATCTTGGGAAGCGAAATAACTATATCGACATCGTTAAGTATTGAGGCCAACTGGAAGCTTTTTACAAGTTTGCCCTCTGGTGCCGGGATTGCAGCTGTCTGGGTGAAATCCATCCATGGAACGCCGCATTCGTCTGCCACCTGCTTAAGGCCAGCCTTGCTTGCTGCCGCCTCCTGGTTCTGGAAGGCAGGGCTGTCTCCTGCGAAAACTATGTTGCCATTCTTCTGCAGATATTTGATTATAGCCTTGAGCACTGTAGGGTGGGTGGTGACTGCTTTCTCGGGCTGTGCGGCGTAGAGAATATTAGGTTTGAGCAGTATTTTTTTACCTGTGATTTTTTCCAGACCGATGCTGTCCAGAAGTTTGTTCATTATTTGAACAACTTTTTCTTCCTCGTAATTCTGGCACTTTAAGATTGATACACTAGCCATGGCGCTTCTCCAGACAGCAGTAGTAGATAGGCCCTGCACCTGCAGTATCAGGCAGTATCTGGATGCCGTATCTGGTCTTCTCGCCGATCTCAGGTTCCAGCTCTATGATATCGAACATATCCTTCCGCTTTTTAAAGAGCTTCTCCACCACGCCGTCGTTTTCCAGCGGCGATATTGAGCAGGTGGAGTAGACAATCCTGCCCCCTGGCTTTGCAGCATCCAGCGCTGCGGCCAGCATCGCAAACTGCCGTATGGCCAGCTGCTTTGTCCTTGCAGGAGTCCACTGTGCTAAGTAGTGTGGAGATGAAAGCACATGACGCTCCGAGGAGCAGGGGGCATCCAAGAGCACCCTGTCGTACATATCCTTCTGATACAGACCCCAGGTGGCGGCGTCGTAGCCTGTTATATGCACTGTCTCTGCAATTGGGGCCGGCAGGTGTTCTTTTATGACAGTTTTAAGCCGCATCCTCCGGTCTGCCGATTTGTCATTGGCCACAAGGGTGCCGGCCTCTCCTTTGGCTAAGGCCAGTATCAAGGTCTTGCCACCTGGGGCGGCGCACAGGTCGAGCACCGAATCCCCCGGTTGCACATCAAGCGCCTGGGCGGGGCATGTGGAGGCCTTATCCAAAAAGTAGGGCTTCAGAAGTCCTTTTTCCAAGGTGAAGTACTCCGGTTCTCCTTTAAAGGAGCTTTTAAGAGCATCCCACCTCTCTTTCCAGATATTCCTGTAATATGTATCAAAATCCTTTGTATGCTTCACAGCGTCTCACGCCTATTTGTTCCCTTTCACCTTGGAGCTCAGCTCCTTGAACTTCTTCTTTGCAAGTGCATTGAACACATCGCTTTTCATTCCGGTGAAGAGCTCAATCCCTTCGTCCACGGTGGAGATAGGGTAGATGTGGAATTTCTTCTGTGCCACTGCATCTATGATCTCCTGTGGCAGCAGTATGTTGTCTATGTTTGTCTTGGGGACAATGACACCCTGCTTCCCGGTGAGTCCCAGCATTTTGCACAGTGTGTAGAATCCTGTTATCTTCTCGTTAACTCCGCCTATAGGCTGGATCTCGCCATGCTGGTTCACAGAGCCTGTTACTGCCAGATCCTGGCGCACCTTTACCCCTGTCACTGCCGAAAGTATGGCAAATATCTCTGCGGCAGAAGCTGAGTCTCCGTCTATCATTGCAAAGGACTGCTCGAAACATACGCTGGCCCGGAATGACATCCTGTATTTTTCCTCGTATCTTGAGCGGAGGAATCCTTCGATTATCATGACAGCCTTGTCATAGGATTCACTTGAGAGTCCTGCCTCGTGCTCTATGTTGATTATGCCGTCCTCGCCGGCAGAGCAGACTGCGGTGATAAGGACAGGCTGGCCGAATTCATAAGGAGCTCTGCATACCACAAGGCCGTTGATCGCACCAGATCTATTTCCGTCCACCGCTATCTTTGTGCTTCCGTCTGCAAGGCTTTCAAACACCTCGTCTTCCACAATGCTCTCGAAATATCTTTTCTCATCCTCTGCTTTCTTGAGTGCTTCTGCAGTTATCTCCCTGAGCCCCATCTCCTTTGCCCAGTAGTTGGCTTCGGTGAGCAGGTCGGTGACCTTGGAGAAACGGACAGAGAGCTTCCTGCGGTCTGCGGTTAGCCTTCTTCCAAACCGGAGCAGGTAGCCGATTCCTTCATCAGTTATAGGCTTATAATGCATCTTCTTTGCGAACTCGACCACGAAGCAGACATACTGACGTATGTTCTCATCCTTGAAATCCATCTGGTTGTCGAACACGGCAGAGACATTGAAGTATTTGCTGAAATCTCCGTCTGAGTTGTAGAGCTTGTAATATGTCAGGATATCTCCGATAAGAATCACCTTCACATCAATCTTTATAGGCTGCGGCTTTATGGATGTTCCCATCATGTTGAGAGGGCTGCCCTGTGGCTGTATCTGTATCTCGCCGCTCTTAAGTGTCCGCTTGAGGTAATCCCAGGAGAACTCGTCATGGAAAAGATCTTCCGCATTGATTATGACAAAGCCGCCGGATGCCTTGATGAGCGAGCCGCTCTTAATCTGCATGAATGTGCTCTTGGTCTCGCCCGAGAGCTCGGTCTTGTATTCGACAGTTCCGAACAGGTTGTTGTAGGTCGGGTGGGTCTCGTAGATGACAGGGCAGTTCTTGGTCTTGGAGTTGTCCACCAGAAGGTTGACATCATAGCGGATAAGCTCGTTCTCGATTGTCTCCTTATGCTCTGGATCCTCTGCGAAGAAAAGATCAAGATGGCCCAGCATATCCTCTTTCATTGCATCCAGATAATCGCTTACCTCTTTTCCCTTGAAGTCTTCTCTTATCTTGCCCAGGCATGATGCTATAAATGGCGCCACATGCTTTTTCTCAAGCTCCTGTATCTTCTCTTCCATAGAGGTCTTGTTTATCTGTATCTTGCGGAGCACATCCTCGAATTTATCGACATGGCGGTAGTACCGGGTGCGGTAGCTTTCCCATTCCTTCTTGGTCAGCTTTCCCTGGTTCAAGAGGTCGTGCAGCTCGTCGAAAGAGACTACCTTTCCATCGAAGATAGGGAGGAGCTCAGGTCCCTGGTCTGACTCATCCTTTGAATTGATGAGGGCAAAATGATCCTTGTCCAGCCGTGCCTCGAAATCGTCAGAAAGCTTGGTCTCCTCATTCTCGTGGAACTTGATTATCTCCTCTTTCTCTCCCTTGAATATCTTGTTCTCAATCTGAAGCCTGAGTTTTTTTCTGGATAGAGTTATGAAGCTTTTGACCGCATCCTTGAACTCTGCCCCCTGGCCTTTAGGGAAGTAGAGGATATTCGGAGAGTCGGGGTCGGTGAAGTTGCAGACACATGCGACATCTTTAAGTGTCCTTCTGTTCTTGTATCTGGTGAGGACTTTTCTTACAGTCGAATGCTTTCCTGTTCCAGAGTCTCCGATTACAAATATGTTGTATCCTTTTGCATTTATTCCTGTGCCGAACTGCAGGGCCTTGAGAGCCCTTGGCTGTCCGATTACCGATTCTTTGAGTTTTGTCTTTCTATATTCTTTGATTTTTTCAAGCGGTACTGAGTAATCCAGCTCTTTTGCTTTAAGTTCCATGTTTCAATTACATAGGATTGACTGTTTGTTGTCAAGGAGAGTTTTTTAATATATAATAAAAATATGAGACTGAAAGAGCTTGATTCCTATTTCAGAAGCTTTTTGGAGCTTGATGCACTTGCCGGCACCGATTCCTCTTTAAACGGTGTGCAGGTGGAGAATACTGCGGATATAACCTGCATCGCATTTGCAGTTGATGCATGCATGGAGACTTTCAGAAGGGCCAAGGAGGCAGGTGCCCAGATGGTGTTTGTCCACCACGGAATCTTCTGGGGACACGAGCAGACTGTAACCGGAAGCCACTATCAGCGCATCAAATTTCTTCTCGATAACAATATAGCTCTTTATGCGGCACATCTTCCGCTGGATATGCATCCGGATCTTGGAAACAATGCGGCTCTGGCTAAGGCTGCAGGCTTAACTGATCTGAAGCCTTTCGGCGAATTCCGCGGGGTCAAGGTCGGATTTAAAGGAACTTTCCAGGAACCTGTGACAACAGAGCAGGTGCTTGAGAGGCTGGGCTACGACAGGGCCGAGCTTCTGGCAGCGCTATCCTTCGGCAAGGAGAAGAACCTTACCGGAGCAGTCATAACCGGCGGCGGCGAGCATGATGTGGATGCTGCTGTTGATGAGGATGTGGATCTCTATATAACCGGAGATGCGGCCCATGATGTATATCACACCTGTCTTGAGAATAAGATCAATATGATTTCTGCAGGACATTACCGCACCGAAGTGTATGGTGTGCAGAATGTTGCGGCTAAAGTTTCTGAGGAGCTTGCTCTTAAGACTCTTTTCATCGATGTTCCCACCGGGCTGTGAAAATGAATAAAGACGATAAGCGCCTGCCATTTATCCTGACCCTGGCTGTTGTTCTCTTAGACCAGTTTACAAAATGGCTTATAACTGTGCTTATTCCCATGAACGGCATAGGGGCCAGCTTTATGGGAGACTTTCTCAGGATAATCCACGCCAGGAACACAGCTATTGCATTCAGCATCGGAACATCTATGCCTCAGGTGCTTAAAATGATATTCTTCTCCGCAGTGCCTCTTGTTGTCTTGGGCGCTATTGCAATCTATCTTCTTAAGACCGATTCTCTTACCAGGCTGCAGCGCTGGGCCGCATGCGGAATTTTAGGCGGCGGTGCAGGAAATCTGGTGGACCGTATCTTCCGTCCTCTGGGTGTTGTCGATTTTATCGATGTTAAATTCTACGGTCTTTTCGGCCTTGACAGGTGGCCCACTTTCAATGTTGCCGATGCTGCTATTGTTGTCTGCGGTTTCCTTCTGGTGATTTCTTTTTTGAGTTCGAAAAAAATATCATAAAAAATCATAAAAAAGTTGATTTATCTGTTGACACGACCGCCTGTTTTGTGCAATTGTTCTGCAAATACTAATGGAGGGAACTATGTCTGTAAAATTTGAAGAGGAGATGAGAAAATCACTTTTATCTTTGAAGCAGGAATTGATCGAGAACATCAACTCCCAGAACAACTCTTTCCACTCCCTCTTTTCAAGCGCCGACCCAAAGGATGATGTAGATATCGCTTCTGACGAGATTGACCGGAAGATGCTGGAAAGCATGAGCAGCCAGGATATCAACAAGCTCAGGAACATTGATGCGGCACTTTCCCGTCTTGATGCAAAACGGTTCGGCATCTGCATGAACTGCGGAAAGAAAATTTCTGAGGCCCGTCTCCGGGCATTGCCTTACGCTGTGCTCTGCATCGACTGTCAGAACAACAACGAAAGATAATCAGGCTTTTGGAGCTTCTGCGCTCTTCTTGGCAAAGTTGACAGCCAGTGTCCTGCCTCTGTAAACCTTTGAGTTGAGAGTATCCAGAACTTTCTGTACAGAAGGCTCAGCCACATCCACAAACGAATAGTTGTCGTGCATCTTGATCTGGCCGATCTCTGAGTTGTCAATTTCTGCGCTTGCAGCGATGAAGCGGAGCAGAGCCTGTGGGTTGAGACCGCGTGTCCGGCCGATGTTGAAGAAGAGTGTCTTGTACTCTTTGTCGGCTCTGTTCTGGCTTGGGGCATGTCCTGTCTTTGTATTTGTAACCAGATTCTTGAAAAGGTATGCGCTGAAATATCCACGCATTGTGAACGGAACATTTCTCTTTACCAGCTTCTTGAACTGGTTCATTTCGTTTGCATCCTCTTCCTCTCTGATGTTCTTTACCATTTTCTTTATGAGTTCTGCGTACTTGCTTTCCTGATCTGCACTGAATTCCATTTTTTCCTCCTGGCTCTCTGATGTGCTGCTCTTAATTCCCCTGTTACTGTAAATAATCTCGGGGTCAATCAGAAGGTGGTGAAAAATAGGTATCATCTCTCTGTCTTTTGTGAAGACCCAGAATCGGGTCAGCACGGAAAACGCTGAATGGATGAACTCGATGTCGTTTGAGAAGCCGTTGTATTGATCATCACCGCAGTCAACAATACAGGTCAAGATGGAGTCTGTGTCAAAGTTGCCCAGCCTGATATGATCTATAATTTTGTCTGGCGTAGAGATCAGGATGTCCGGCTTTTTCTCCAGGACAGCAAGCTCTCCTTTTGTATTATTCTCCTCGAGGAAAGAGACCACAGATACTTTCTCGGCTCCTTCCCTGCAGAACAGCGCATACTGCTCTGATACTTTCTTCACGTCTTCCACAGATGGAACGATAACTAAAACTTTTAGACCGGGATCAGAATCATCAAGATAGATGATGGAGGAAATGATGTAGCTTACAATCTTTCCTGCATTCACTCCAGTTTCGGCAATTATATTTTGTCCGTCCAATGCCAGAGGTATAATTGACTTCTGGAGAAAAGTAAGCTCGCTAAAGCCCCCACTGTGTAGTACCTGGAGAATCCTCTGCTCCCTGTTAACCATTGTGTCCTTCTGTAATATTTCTCTATATAAGATAATTTGAGAATAAGGAAATGTCAATATTGCCACGGGGCTTGTCATATAGGGGATAAAGTGATATTCTTGAATTGTCTTCGGGGCAGGGAGAATTTCCCTACCGGCTGTGAGCGCTTTTACGCGTAAGCCAGCGAGCCCTTTTCAAGGGCACGATACGGTGCGATTCCGTAGCCGACAGTATAGTCTGGATGAGAGAAGATCTTTTCGCATTTTTGCCCCGGGTCAGGGGTTTTTTTATGCCTGTAGAACAGTATATGAGACGTGCCATGGAGCTTGCTGCACAAGGAGAGGGGAAAACACGTCCCAATCCTCTTGTGGGAGCTGTTGTTGTAAAAGATGGCCGGCTCATAGGCGAGGGGTATCACAGAGAATATGGCGGCCTGCATGCCGAGCGGGAAGCTCTGGCCGACTGCATCCGGCGGGGAGAGGATCCTCATGGCGCCGACATCTATGTGACCCTTGAGCCATGCTGCCACACCGGCAAGCAGCCCCCCTGCACCGCCGCATTAGCCGAGGCAGGAGTAAAACGTGTCATCATAGGCTCATCAGACCCGAATCCGCTGGTTGCAGGAAAGGGGATAGA
This sequence comes from Spirochaetia bacterium, assembly GCA_017642445.1. Taxonomy (GTDB): domain Bacteria; phylum Spirochaetota; class Spirochaetia; order CADAEX01; family CADAEX01; genus CADAEX01. The sequence goes on along the minus strand of JAGCPA010000060.1, from coordinate 24,849 downwards.
GTTCCTTAGGCAGCATGGGATAGAGGTGGAGACCGGCTTCCTCAAAGAGGAGTGCGATGCCCTCAATCCTATCTTCTTCCATTACATCACCACAGGCACCCCTTATGTTGCCCTTAAGTATGCCATGACTGCCGACGGCAGGATTGCGACAGTGGATGGTGCCTCCAAGTGGATAACAGGAGAAGTGGCAAGAGAGCATGTACACAGGCTCAGAAACAGATATGCATCCATACTTGTTGGCATTAACACAGTGCTTGCCGACAACCCTATGCTTAACTGCCGCCTTCCCGGCGGAGTGAACCCGCTGCGCATTGTGCTGGACACATCTCTGCGTATTCCGCTGGAGAGCGCTCTGGTGCAGAGTGCCCGCGAGATACCGCTTCTGGTTGTATGCGGCGCAGCATCTTTAGAGAAGAAAGAAGCGCTGGAAAAGCTTGGCGCCGAGGTGCTTTCTCTGCCTGGTTCTGATGGCAGGCCCGATCTTAAGGCACTGGCCGTCGAGCTGGGAAGGCGGGGGGTAGACAGCCTCCTTATAGAAGGGGGGAGCCAGGTCCATTACAGCGCCCTGAATGCAGGAATAGTGAACCATATCTACAGCTACATTGCACCCAAGATTTTCGGCGGGGAAAGAGCGCTGGGGCCGGTCTCCGGAGAAGGGGCGCATAAGGTCTCGGATGCATTCCAGCTCTGCCGGGGCAGGACACAGCTTTTAGGAAGCGATATTCTGATTGAATATGAGGTTTCAAGATGTTTACAGGAATAATCGAGGAGACAGGGACAGTACGCCATGTGGCTCTCAAGGGAAGCTCAGGCAGCATCCAGATAGGGGCAGAGCTGGTCCTTTCCGGCACCAGGCCGGGAGACAGCATTGCAGTGAACGGTGTGTGCCTTACTGTCACAACTATGGATAAAAAAAGTTTTACAGCCGATGTCATGGCCGAGACTCTGCGTCGTTCCAACTTGGGACAGCTTGAAGCTGGCGGTCAGGTGAACCTTGAGCGGGCAATGCCTGCCGACGGCCGTTTCGGCGGCCATATAGTGAGCGGCCATATCGACGGCACCGGCACCATCTCCAGGATGGAGGAAGAGGGGAATGCGACCTGGGTCTATGTCCGCACATCGCAGGATATACTTGCCCTGATTGTGGAGAAGGGCTCCATTGCCATCGACGGCATAAGCCTGACTGTTGCAAAGGTTGGAAATGAAGATTTTGCAGTCTCCATAATTCCCCACACCAGCTCTCATACCACGCTCCTGAAAAAGAGATCTGGCGATGTGGTGAATCTGGAGAACGATATTGTAGGAAAATATGTGCAGCGCCTCCTGGGGCAGAAAGCGCCGGAAGAGCCGCACAGAAGCAGGATAACAGAGGAGTTTTTAAGGGAAAATGGATTTTAAGTACAACACGATAGAAGAGGCCCTTGATGAGCTTCGGAACGGAAGGATAATCCTGGTGACCGACGACCCGGACCGGGAGAACGAGGGGGACATGATCTGTGCGGCTGAGTTTGCCACCCAGGCCAATGTCAACTTCATGGCAACCTATGCAAAGGGGCTCCTGTGCACCCCGATGAGCGCAGCCCTTGCCACAAAGCTGGGACTGCCACCGATGGTGTCGGAGAACACAGACAACCACGAGACAGCATTCACTGTCTCCATAGACCATATAAGCACCACCACAGGAATCTCGGCGGCAGAGCGCTCAATCACTGCACTCCAGTGCGTGAACGATGCCTCCACACCACTTGATTTCCGGCGCCCTGGCCACATGTTCCCCCTTACTGCAAGAAGGGGTGGAGTGCTGGTGCGGAACGGCCACACCGAGGCCACTGTGGACCTCTGCCGCCTTGCCGGCCTTAAGGAGTGCGGCCTCTGCTGCGAGGTCATGGACGACGACGGCACCATGATGCGCACCCCCAAGCTCTGGAAGCTGGCAGAGAAGTACAACCTCAAGTTCATCACAATCAAGGAGCTGCAGGACTACTGCCGCATCCACGAGAAGCATGTGATAAGAGAGGCCAAGGCAAAGCTCCCCACCGACTACGGCGACTTTGATATCTACGGCTATGTGAACGACATAACAGGCGAGAACCATATCGCACTCCTTAAGGGTGATATCGGCGACGGCGAGAATGTGCTTTGCCGCGTCCACTCAGAGTGCATGACCGGCGATGTCTTCGGCTCAAAGCGGTGTGACTGCGGCCAGCAGCTGCACAAGGCCATGGAGCTTATACAGCAGGAGGGACGCGGCGTGGTGCTCTATATGCGGCAGGAGGGCCGGGGTATAGGGCTTATAAACAAGCTTAAGAGCTATGTGCTCCAGGAGCAGGGGTGCGACACTGTGGAGGCCAACATAAAGCTGGGCTTCCAGCCCGACCTGCGGGAGTACTGGATAGGGGCCCAGATTCTTAGGGACCTGGGAATAAAATCACTCCGTCTTATGACCAACAACCCCAACAAGGTGTATGGCTTGGACGGCTTCGGGCTGCGGGTTGCAGAGCGGGTTCCGATCGAGGTGGAGCCGCAGCAGTACGACCGCTTCTATCTGCAGACCAAGAAAGACAAGATGGGACATATTTTTACAAAATTTTAAACTATATAAGCGAGGTATGAAATGAAACTGTTTGAAGGAAAATTAGTTGCTCCAGAGGGAATGAAGGTTGCTATCGTAGCTTCCCGTTTCAACGAGATTATTGTGAAGAAGCTTCTGGACGGAGCTGTGGACGGCCTGGTGCGCCATGGTGTCAAGGATGACAACATCACAGCAGTATGGGTTCCGGGTGCTTTCGAGATTCCTGTTATTGCAGACAGGCTGGCTGCCAGCGGAAAGTATGATGCAGTTATAGCTGTAGGTGCTGTGATCCGTGGCGCAACAACCCACTACGACTATGTATGCAACGAAGTATCCAAGGGTATAGCTCAGGTAGGGCTTAAGAACGGTATCCCTGTCCTCTTCGGAATCATCACCACCGAGAATATCGAGCAGGCTATCGAGCGGGCTGGCTCCAAGGCCGGCAACAAGGGCTACGACTGTGCTCTCTCCGCTGTAGAGATGGTCAACCTGATGAAGAAGCTCTGAAGAAAAAAAATGGGGTGCTTGAAAAAGCACCCCGTCGGGAGCGAAGGGGCTTGAACCCTCGATCTCCGGCTTGACAGGCCGGCGCGATAAACCAGCTTCGCCACGCCCCCTTCTGACAAACAAGAATATATCAATTATTCAATCTTGGTGTCAATAAGGTTTTTAAATATTTTTTATGGGGCTTCTGTCGCTGGAATTGACACAGGGTGTCCCCGATGATAAAATAAAGTATTATGGCAGAAAAAGAAAAACAACTTGAGAAAAATGCTATTGAACAGGAAAAGAAGAACAGCCGGCATCCGGTGCTCTATATCTTTTCTGTTATACTTCTTATAGTAATTGCAGTTACATTTGTGGGTGCGCCTGTTGTAGGCGACGCAGTCAGGGGCACATCCGGTTCCATCTCCTTCGGAAAGTATGGAAAAGAGGATATCGAGTTCTCCCAGAACGGCTACTTTGCACAGCAGCGGGAGATCCTTGGCCAGCAGATCAATCCGAGCGGCGACAGCCAGAACTGGAAATGGGATATGTACAGAGTATGGCGTGGTGCTTTTGAGCGCACAGTTGTACATGTGGGAATCCTTTCCGAGGTTGCCGCAGACAAGACCCATGTATCTGCAGAGCAGCTGAACCGGCTTATTATAAAGCACGGTCCTTACCAGAACAACGGCGAGTTTGATGTGGAGCTGTATCAGAACACCCCTTCTTATAAGAGAGAAGAGTTTCGCAAAGACTTCAAGGAGAACCTGCTCAAGGAGTATTACCTTTCCGATTATCTCTATGGTCAGAAGACAGCTGATGCCGAGAACGATTATACCTATGGCCTCATGAAGAGCCAGCGCAGCTTCCATCTCATGTTCTTCCCTCTGGACAGAGTTCCAGATGCAGATCTCACTGCCTATGCACAGCAGAATCCTAAGAACTTCAAGCGCATCGGACTGAGCAAGATAACACTTTCCAGCGAGAGCGATGCAAAGAAAGTGCTTAAGATGGTACAGGCAGACCCTGAATCTTTTGCCGAGACAGCAAAAGCACAGTCCACCGACGTATTTGCAGAGGGTGGCGGAGCAATGGGTGTCTCCTACAGCTACGAGCTCAAGTCTGAGTTCAGCGATGCAGACCTTGATAAGATCCTGGCTCTTGCACAGGGTGCAGTTTCCGACATAATCAAGTCTGGAAATGATTTTGTGATCTACCGCTGCACTGCGGCCGCAACCGACCCCGACTTCTCATCTGCCGACACACTCCGGGCTATAAAGGGCTATGTGAACCGGTATGAGCGTGGTTTTGTAGAGGATAAGGCAGTCTCCGCAGCAGAGACATTCATCAAGGATGCACAGACAGACGGTATCTATGGTGCGGCATCAAAGGCCGGAATCTCTGTATATAACACAGAGCCGTTCTGCATCAACTACGGTGCGATCAACTACTTCAGCCAGGTGCGGGTGGAGCAGGGAGACCTTGATCTTTCAGCAGCAATGTACAGCAAGGATTTCTTTATCCAGGCCTTCACAATCAAAGGCGAGGAGTATTCCAAGCCTGTCATCCTGAACAATGGAGTTGTGGTGCTCCAGCTTGCAGAAGAGTCTACCAGAGATGATATCGACGAGGCTGTGAAACTGTATGGAAATCAGATTGACGGACAGATTGCAGAGACCGATATAATCAACTACTTCCTGACATCTGACAAGCTTAAGGACAACTTCCACCAGACGTTCAGCAAGTATTTCACTTTTGAATAAAAAAAGCCCACCTTTCCGGTGGGTTTTTTTATAAGTTCTTACAGATATCTATCATCTTCCGGAAGGAGGATTCCTCTTTCTTCATCTCCCGGCTTCCCCTGGTTATCTTGCAAAGGGAAAGCCCTAATGTCTCAGCAATCTTGCGCTGGGTCATCCCCTGATCCAGAAGCCGGACCAGCGCCCACCTGGCTGCAACCGCATTATATTCCTGAGGGGTCAGAAGCGCTTTCAGAAAATCTTTGAGCAGGGCGCTGTCGTTTACCGACGCCAGGGTCTTTGAAAGCTCATCCATAGAATCTGCCATTACTTTTTCTTTGTCTTCCATAGTTCATCCTAATATTTTTGCAAAATGTTCAACCAGAAGTCTGACAACAGCTTCGGCATTGGAGTTCATGACCTTGAAACCTGCCGCCTTCTTATGGCCGCCGCCCCCTAAAAGGGCAGCCGCAGCTCCCAGATCTATATTCTCGCACCGGGTCCTGAGCCCGACAGTAACCTTTCCGTCATCATCCTCTTTGACCGAAGCTGCCACCTGGACACCCTCGGTTGCAAGAAGAAGCGGATAGACAGTATCGATATCCCGGCACTCCCTTGGAATCTCTGCATAATCTTCCAGAGTCTCCCAGGTTATGATAAGCCTGCCGTCCAGGTATTGGGCAGCCCGTCCCAGAGACAGGGATATAAGTTTCAATGTGGCGGCTTTCTTATTGCCGTTCACATCAAAGTAGATTCTGTTTGTGGATGCTCCGTAGGCGGTGAGTTTTGCCGCTGTCTCGAAAGCCCTGGCTCCGGTCTCGGTCAGGTGCTTGAAGAAGCCTGTGTCGGTGCAGAGCCCCAGCATAAGGAGTTCGGCCACCTCTTTCGATGGTTTTTCTCCCATTGCCTCGATAAGGTCAAGGATAAGCATGGTGCAGGCCGATGCCTGTGGATTCACATGGCGGAAATCTCCGAATACCTCGCCCGATGAGTGATGGTCTATGACTATGGTGGGGAATCTCTCTATCCCCTCATCGTCAAAGCCGGTTCTGTCCGGTGTGGAGCAGTCTATGATTATCGCCACTCCATCTTTATCTTCAGGTTCAAAGGTACCTGCAAACAGGTTCTGGAAACGCTTTATCTCCTGGCGCTCAAACTTTCCCTTGGAATAGAGGAAGCTCTTCTTTCCCAGCTGCTCCAGGAACCGGGCCAGGGCCAGCTGGCTTCCTATGCAGTCGCCGTCCGGGTCTATGTGGCCGAAGATGTAGAAAGTGCTGTGCTCTTTTATCGCCTGGATAATTTTTTCCATTATATATTGTTTCCTTACCGGTCAGACATCAATGTGTATGGCCGTTTAGGAGCCACGACACGGTATGCAGGTCTTATGAGCTTGCCGCCGCTTACCAGCTCCTCGATACGGTGGGCAGACCAGCCGGCTATTCTTGCCATGGCAAAGAGCGGTGTGTAGAGGGCTGTCGGAATATTCAGCATCTTATATACAAAGCCGGAGTAGAAGTCCACGTTCACGCTGCTTGACCTCGGGTTCTTGCCCTCGGCTGCGAATGCCTCGGGAATAAGCCGCTCGACAGTGTTGTAGAGGTTGAACTCATCATCATACCCTTTGGCGGCAGCCAGTTCCCCGGCTTTTTTCTTGAGCAGCAGGGCTCTCGGGTCAGACAGGGTATAGATCGCATGGCCGTAGCCATAGATGATTCCGCTTCTGTCAAAGGCCTCACGGCGGAGGATTTTACGCAGGTAGTCCACCAGCTTTCCGTCGTTCTTCCAGTCTGGGACATTCTCCATTATATCTTCCATCATCCGCTTGACCTTCTTGTTGGCTCCGCCGTGGAGCGGACCTTTCATGGAGCAGAGGGCTGCGGCGATGGCGGCGTAGGTGTCGGTCTGGGCCGATGTCACCACATGGTTTGTGAATGTGGAGTTGTTACCGCCACCATGCTCTGCATGGAGGATAAGGGCTATGTCCAGGACCGATGCCTCGAGCTCTGTGTACTTGGTGTCGGGGCGGATCATCCGCAGGAAGTTTGCCGCAGTTCCGATCTTTGGCGCCGGAGCGTGGAGGAAAAGGCTCTTTCCGTCGTGGTAGTGGGCCTTTGCCTGGTAGCCGTAGGCTATCATGGTAGGGAACCGGGCTATAAGCTCTATGCACTGCCTGAGCACATTGTCTATTGCCACATTGTCGGCATCGGAGTCGTAGGAGTAGCATACCAGCACGCTCCGGGCCAGCTTGTTCATAACATCCCGGCTGGGGGCCTTGAGTATCATATCCTCGGCGAATCCGGCAGGAAGCTGTCTGCACTCATCCAGGGTGTTGTTGAACTCTTCCAGCTCATCTGCAGTAGGGAGCTTCCCGAAAAGGAGGAAGAAGGCAGTCTCCTCAAAGCCGTGTCTTTTTTCATTTATAGCATTGTAAACCAGGTCGTTGATCAGGATTCCGCGGTAGGTGAGTCTACCTTCGTCCGGAACCAGGGTTCCTTCATCAAATATATAACCATGGGCATCGCCGATCTGGGAAAGTCCTACCACCACACCCGATCCATCTTCGTTTCTCAGGCCGCGCTTGGTGTTGTACTTAGAATAGAGGGCGGGGTCTATGGAATTGTTGCGGATTGCTGTCTCTGTCATTTTCTTTAAAAATTCTTCCATGGCTTTCTCCTGTTGCTATTTGAAGATACATTATATGTGAAAATTTTCTTATAATCAAGTAATATTGTGAATTGAATATGAATAATTATCACCAAGCAATAACTCTTAGTTATTAAAATAATGAAAAAAAATATCAAAGTTGCAAATACCCAATTATTGAATAATTTTAGTGAATTGGATAAACTGGAGCCAAATAAATAAAAATTTTACCGGAAACATCGAGACGCAAGGTGAATTTAATAATTTTAGGAGGAGTAAAGTATGGATCGTAAACCCTTGATCCAGAGAAAGACTGGTATTTCTTACAAGACAGAAGAAAAAACAGTTCTGCGCGGTTTTGATGTACGCGAGCTCGCTAACGCTGGCTACACATTTATCGATGGACTGTACATTCTTTTCCAGGGCAGAATTCCTGCAGAGAACGAGAGAGCAATGCTCGACTACGAAGTTGCAGAATTCCTTGAGCACTCAATGTCACCTTCAGCAGCAGCTGCAATCGGCGTTATGAACGGACACCCAATGCTCCCAGCAGCAGTTGGTGCTTCTATCGCAACATTCGGTGGAGCTCACGGACCAGGAGCTCAGCACGGCTACATGATGAAAAAATACCTCGACAGAGCAGTTCTTGAGCACAAGACAGTTGAACAGGTTGCTGTAGAGTGTGTTGATGAGTACATGGATGCAGGTAGAGCAGTAATGGGAATGGGACAGCCACAGCACCTTGACGGCGACCCAAGAGCAGAACCGACACACCTGAAACAGGAAGAGATCGGAGTTGTAGGTGTATACCTGAAATTCCAGAGAGCTCTTGAGAAGAGATTCTATGCAAGAAGATTTGCTGAAGGAAGATCCTATGTAGCAGTTAACATGATCGGTGCTGGTAACACAGCTCTCTCCGACATGGGATTCTCTCCAAACGCAGCTTGGACAATCGGATGCGTAACCAGAGGTTACAGCTGCTCCTGCCACGCTCTCTTCACACTGAAGAAAGGTAGAGCTTGGGGTGCATCCAGAAACGAACCTATGGTACAGATGCTTGACCTCTCCATGATCAAGTACATCGGACCAGAAGACAGAGAAGTTCCTCTTCAGTCAGAAAGAGAAGCTTATGCTATGAACGAACTTAAGACAGGAGAATTCAAAAAATGGGTGATCTGAAAGATATTGCTGTAAACAGAATGACCGGTAAGGTTTGCGATGAGAGAATCGCTACAATGAAGCATGCAAAGAGAAGAGTTATTGGTAACCTCGGAAACCCAAACCTTCTTTTTGACTATACAAATAGAGAGATTGGAACACTTCCAGACGACAACAGAGCACACTTCAAGTGGGTTTCTGAAGTTGCATACAAGAACATCCACAGAATCGTAACCAGAGGTTATGATACAACAGAGCTGGTAGAAGCTGGCTATGGTGTTTGCGATGTTCTGTTCATCGACTTCCAGGCTAGAATCCCTCTGGTAGAGGAGAAGAAAGTTCTCGATTATATCCTTCTCGTAGGACTTGAGGACGGACTTTCCAACCCAGCACTGGTTGCAAGACTGGTAGCTAGAGGAAAATCATACCTTACACAGGCTGCAGGTGCTTCTGTATTTGCATTCGGTGAGGCTTATGGTGCATTCAAGAACTTCGGTTACATGCTCGAGAAATACTACAACAAGATTGCTGAAGAAGGACTCTCCGCTGCAGACGCAGCTGCTCTTTGTGTAAAAGAGTGCTATCACGAGGATCACTTCGGAATCGATTCTAAGTATGTTAAGGACCCAACTCCAAAAGATCTTATGGCATATGCTGAGAAGGCACTTGCTGGTAAGAAAGAGCTTAAGTACATCCCATTCCTGAAAGAAGTTGTTAAGGCAGCTCAGGCAGAGATCGGATATGTTGAGGCTGACTTCATGGCTGCTGCTACAGCTGCAATGATGGACCTTGACTTCACTCCAGATGCTGCATGGTGTATCATGGGTGTAACAAGAGCATTCTCCGCTGGAGCACATGTTTGCGAAGAGATCGAGAGAGAGTGCGAGAGAGAAGGCTTCGATACATATGGCAAGACTCTTACTCCAAAAGAATGGTACGACGGCCCAACAGACAGACCAGTTCCATCCCTCGCTGAGAGAGGTGAGTTCAAGGGTGGTCAGGCTCAGACACCAGAAGAATGGAAGAAGATGTGGGACAGAAAGGCTAAAGAGCTCTCTGGATCCGGATTTGCTATTGACTTCGTTCTTGACGACGCTAGAAAAGTTGTTCACGGAAAGAAGAAATAATTGTGCAAGCCTTTCGGCTTGACTGATTTTAACCCCTGTCTTTACGGCAGGGGTCTATTCACGTAGGGATACTACGAAAAATATTTTTTTTAGGAGAAAAAAATGGCTGTTGAAGAAAACATTTCCGAAATGTATGAACGCGGTAGAAAAGCTTTCGAGTGGATCGAGTTCAAGACACAGGAAGAAGTAGATGAAATCGTTGCTATCGTTGGATGGCAGTATATGCAGAAGCAGGTTGCTGAAGAGGGTTCAAAACTGGCTTACGAAGGATCCGGAATGGGCGTTCAGGCTGACAAGTACGGAAAAGCTGGTAAGGTAAGAGGAATCCTGTGGGATATGAAGGGTGCAAAGACTTGTGGAATCATCAAAGAGGATCCAATCAGAGGTATCACAACTTATGCAAAACCAATGGGCGTTGTTGCTAACGTATGTCCATGTACAAACCCATGTATCACAGCTGCATTCATCGGTCTTACACTTCTTAAGACAAGAAACGCTATGATCTGCTCACCACACCCAAGAACAAAGCTTGCTACAGTAAACGCAGTTAACTGGGGAAGAAAAGCACTCAAGGCTATCGGAGCTCCAGAGGACCTGTTCCAGGTAATCGCAGAGCCTTCCAACGAGAAGACAGTAGAGCTTATGCAGAAGTGTGACTTCGCAGTTGCAACTGGTGGAAAGGCACTTATCAAGGTTGTACACCTTGCAGGTACACCATCCGTAACAGTAGGTGCTGGTAACGTAAGAGCAATCGTTGACCCATCTGCAGACCTTAAGCATGCTGCTATGTGCATCGCAGCTTCCAAGTGCTACGACAACGCAACATCATGTTCTTCCGAGAACGCAGTTTCCATCCACGTAAGCATTTACGACAAGATGATGGAAGAGCTCAAGAAAGTAGGCGGATACCTGCTGGACGATGCAAGCAGAGAGAAACTCAGAGCTGCTATGTGGCCTGATGGACATACTCTTAACAGAGACATCGTTGCTAAACCAGTTCAGACAATCGCTAAGATTGCTGGAATCTCCGTACCAGAAGGAACAAAGTTCATCATGGTTAAGGGACAGAAGATTGGTCCAGAAGATATGTTCTCCAACGAAAAGCTTTCTCTCGTCCTCACAGTATGGACATGGGAAGATTTCGAGACAGAAATCCACGATCTCAAGAAGAACCTGTACTTCTCCGGTGTTGGTCACAGCTGCGCACTTCATTCAACAAAGCCAGAGCAGTGGTACAGACTTGCTGAGTTCATTCCTACAGGCCGTGTAAACATCAACATGCCTAACACAGTTGTTAACTCCGGTAGCTGGTTCGCTGGCCAGGAATTCACAACAACAATCGGTTGCGGTACATGGACAGGAAACAGCCACTCTGACAACATCAACTTCAGACACTTCATCAACACAACAAGACTTGCTGTTCCAAGAGCATGGTATGTTGCAACAGACGACGAAGTATTCGGAAAGTATCTTGCTAAGGCAAAGAAACTTATCGGCGACGACAGAGTTGATATGCCACACAAGCCAGCTTACCTTGACTGATTTGTCTAAGCTAATGAGGCTCCCTTCGGGGAGCCTTTTTTTATTTAAGGAGGGAATATGATTAAGGCATTGGTCTTTGACTTTGTACAGACACTTGGAGATGCTGCCAGCGGCTATAAGGATGGCGAGAAGAATGCCCAGAACAAGCTTATCGAGGCTTTGGGGATAACTGACACCGAGACATTTATGGCCCACTTCAGGGAGATAAGGAAGAAGCACTTCCTTGCAGCCGACTTCAACCGCAAGAACCAGTGGCTTGAGCTTCAGGCCCTCTATGGAAAAGATCTTGGCGATGCATTCCTTGACAGGCTGGCAGACGAGTACTGGCAGTTTGTTATCGATGCCATGAAGCTTTTCCCAGAAGCAGAAGAAGTTATCATAGAGCTTAAGAAGAAGTACAAGCTGGGTCTTATCTGCAACTCCCAGCGGGACGGCTCCACCAGGGCACTCCAGAGCCCCGAGTTCGAGCGTGCCTGCAAGTACTTTGACAGCTACATCCTCTCCGGCACCGACGGAATCCCTGCAAAACCGGATCCTGCACCTTTCAAGATGATGCTTAAGAACCTGGGGGTAACCGAGGACGAGGTCATCTACGTAGGCGACGACTACCGGGTTGATATAGAGGGAGCCCATGGCGCAGGAATCAAGTGCGTATGGCTCAAGCACTATTCTGTAAAGCGGAACTGGCCGGAAAACACCCTGGGGGTACCAGAGATCACCGACCTTAAGCAGCTGGCAGAGCTTGACCTCTTAAAGTAATCAATTTTAAATATAACATAATATAACATTATTTTCCTCTTGACTATAAACTTAAGTAAGTATATCATAAACAATAGTTATGAACTTATATCACTTAAAAACCTTCTATTTTACAGCCAAATACAAGAGCCTTACCAAGGCAGCTGAGTTTCTTTGCATTACCCAGCCGGCTGTAACCAAGCAGATCAAGCAGCTTCAGAGCCACTACAACCTTAAGTTTCTTGACATAATTGGCAAGAAAGTAATCCTTACCGACGCAGGTCTCAACCTTTACACTATTGCGGAGCGGATTTTTGACATGGAGTCCCAGGCTGAAGAGGCTATAAAGGATTTCCAGGAGTACAACAAGGGAAAGATAAGCATCCTGGCATCCGAGAGCTTCGGCTCTTACCATATCCCTTACATCATAAGGGACTTCAAGCAGACACGCCCCGAGATAAGCATCTCTATCCAGACTGCGACAAACAAGGATATTATCGAGAGCATCTCAGAGCTCAAGGAAGATATCGGATTCATCTCTGCCCCGGTGCAGAACCCTAAGATCTCTGTCCACGAGATCCTGGAGGATGAGATTGTGCTGGTTGCCAGCCCTAACTGCAAGTTCACAAATACCCAGGAGCTCAACCTTATGGACCTGGAGGGGAAGGAGATAATCATGCACGAGCAGGGCTCTGTGATCCGCAAGGTGGTGGATGCCTTCCTCAAGAAGAACAAGATAGATATGTGCATGAAGTACGAGATCTCCAACAGCGAGGCTATCAAGAAGCTGGTGGAGAACAACATGGGAATGGCTTTCCTTACCAAGAGCATTGTCCATAAGGAGCTTAAGAGCGGCGAGCTCATCTCCATCCCAGTGCCGGACAAGAACTTCAGGCGCAAATACTACATGATCTACCACAGCGAGAAGTATTTCTCCAAGCCGCTTAAGGATTTCCGCGATCTTATCATGAGGTGGGCCGACATATACCCGACTATTTCAGGCTGACATGGAACTTCTGCCACTGGTAAAGCACATAAAGAATGCCGGCTCCTTTGCACTCGATGCCCAGGGCAGCGCTGTCCGCACATTCAAGACCGACGGCTCTGTAGTCACAGCAGTTGACATAGCAATAAACAAAGCTCTTACCGATGTCATACAGGAGTATTATCCAGGGACAAACATAATTGCAGAAGAGGCATCCACAAGCTCCTACAATCCAGAATGTGAATACACCTTTGCACTGGACCCTTTGGACGGCACCGACACCTACAGCATGGGAATGCCGGGCTGGTGCATAGCCCTCGGCCTTCTTAAGAATCTGGAGCCGGTGGGCGGCATTGTCTACGCCCCGTCATGGGGACCCGGAGGCTGCCTTCTGGTGGCCGAGGAGGACGGCAGTGTAACCCTGAACAGCCGCCCCTTTAAGATAGAGAAGGAGACTGCATATCCTATGCAGGTTATGGCTCCTTCAACAGCGCACCGCTATTTCGACTACTCAAGCTTCTATGGCAAGGTCAGGAACTCAGGTTCCTCCATAATAAGTATGTCTGCCATAGTGCTCCATTCCCAGATAAGCGGTGCACTCATAAACAACAGCTTTATATGGGATATCGCAGCATCCCATGCTGTGATCAGAAAGCTTGGTTTTGAACTTGAATATTTAAATGGAAAAAAGATAGAATATAAAGAGCTGGTGGACCGGAGCCCTTTGCGGGATTATGCAGTATGCGGTACCTCCGAGGCAGTGGCAGCTATCCGTAAAAGTTTTGCGAGGAAATAATGGAAGACAGATGTTGTTGCAATGGGGTTCTTAAAGAAGCCCAGGAAGTTGTTGCTGACATTGGCGGCACAAAGGACAGGATTATTCCTCTTCTTCAGGAGATCCAGAGACGGCGGGGCTACCTGGCCGAGGACCTGGTGAATGGAGTTGCCGAGGTTACAGGAATAAAGCCGGCTGAATTTTTCAGCGTGGGAACCTTCTATTCCCAGTTCCGTTTTACCCCACTTGGAAAGAATATAGTCAAGCTGTGCAAGGGTACAGCCTGCTTTGTGGCAGGAGCCGACTCCCTTATAGATGCGGCAGAGAGCCACCTTGGAATAAAGAGCGGCGAGACTACTCCCGACGGGCTCTTTACCCTTGAGATAGTATCCTGCCTGGGCTGCTGCTCACTGGCCCCGGTAGTGATGATCAACGGCAAGGTCTATGGAAAGATGACCAGAGCCCGCCTTACACAGCTTTTGGAGGAGTACCGGAAATGAAGACAGATATCATAGTTGGCCTTGGCTCCTGCGGAATTGCATCCGGCGCTCAGGAAGTATACGACTTCTTCGAGAAGAATATAGGCTCTGACATTGCCCTTAAGAAGACCTCCTGCATAGGAATCTGCTTCCAGGAGCCGATTGTAGAAATTGTCATCGACGGTGTGAAAACAGCATTCGGCAAGGTTGATGTCCCATTTGCAGAAAAGCTCCTCTCCGGAGTAAAGAGCGGCAAGCTACCTGAGACAAACCGCATCTTTGATGATGAGGGAACCAAGAGCTTTGTAGGTCCACAGGTAAAGATAGCACTTAAGAACTGCGGAAAGATCGACCCTGAGAATATAGAAGACTACATTGCAACCGGCGGCTACGAGGGAATAAAGAAAGCCCTGACCATGACCGGTGATGACGTTATAAACCTGCTTAAAGAGTCAGGCCTCAAGGGGCGCGGCGGAGCCGGCTTCCTGACAGGGCAGAAGTGGGCATTCCTTAAGGGTGCGAAAGGGGACAAGAAATACCTGGTGTGCAACGCCGACGAGGGCGACCCGGGTGCATTCATGGACCGTGCCATCCTGGAGGGCGACCCCCACAGCGTTATCGAAGGTATGCTTATTGCATCCTATGCAACCGGGGCCGACGAAGGCTACATCTACTGCCGCGCCGAGTACCCGCTGGCACTCAAGCGCCTTAAGATTGCAATTGCGGCAGCCGAGGAGCGGAACCTCCTGGGCGACAATATACTGGGTACAAAGCACTGCTTCAGACTCCATGTGAAGGAGGGAGCCGGCGCCTTTGTATGCGGCGAGGAGACAGCCCTTATCGCCTCCATCGAAGGAAAGCGGGGTATGCCGCACCTTAGGCCTCCGTTCCCTGCAGAGTCTGGAGTGAACTCTAAGCCTACAAATATCAACAACGTCGAGACCTATGCAAACGTGCCACGCATCCTGCTGTCAGGGGCAGCATCATTCAATAAATATTCCTATGGACAGAGCTTTGGAACCAAGGTCTTTGCCCTGGCCGGGAAGGTAAAGAGGGTAGGTCTGGTAGAGGTTCCGATGGGCCTTACTATCCGCGAGATTGTAGAGAAGATCGGCGGCGGCTCCTCCACAGGACTTCCGCTCAAGGCAGTGCAGATGGGCGGCCCTGCAGGCGGCTGTATACCGGAAAGCCTCTTCGACACCCCTATCGACTACGCTTCTATCGGAGCCACCGGTGCTATCATGGGTTCCGGCGGTATGATTGTAATGGACAGCTCCTCCTGTATGGTTGATGTTGCCAAATATTTCCTCCAGTTCACCCAGGCTGAGTCCTGCGGCAAGTGCACATTCTGCCGTATCGGAACCAAGCGGATGATGGAGATCCTGGAGCGGATAACACAGGGAGAAGGGACTATGGAAGACCTGGCCCTCCTTGAGGAGCTGGCCGATGTTGTAGGCAAGTCCTCTCTCTGCGGCCTTGGTCAGCTGGCACCTAACCCGGTAAAGACCACACTCCGCTACTTCAGGGATGAATATATCGCTCACATAAAGGACAAAAAATGCCCTGCGGGAGTCTGCAAGCCTCTTATCACAATCGATATAGAGAAAGATAAGTGCAAAGGCTGCACCGCCTGCTCCAAGGTGTGTCCGGTGAACGCTATAACAGGTGCTGTGAAGCAGCCTCATGTCATCGATACAGCCAAGTGCGTACGGTGCAAGATGTGTATTGAGAAGTGTAAGTTTGGGGCTATAAGGGTTATCTGATATGAACGAAGTGAATCTTAAAATAAACGGAATAGATGTTACAGTTCCAGCAGGAACAACAATACTTGAGGCAGCCCGCAAATGCGGCTTCGACATACCTACCCTGTGCAATGCCCAGGGGCTCCAGCCGTTCACCAGCTGCTTTGTCTGCGCGGTAAAAGTAGAGGGCGGCAAGGGTAACTTTGTCCCATCCTGTGCCACCAAGGTGCGCGACGGAATGGTTGTGACAGTAGAAGGGGGCGAGGTTGACAAGGCACGCAAGATGTGCATAAACCTTCTGGTCTCCGACCACTGCGGCGACTGTATGCCGCCATGCCAGTCAGAATGTCCGGCCAACATCCCTATAAAGGATTTCATGGCTCTGGTTGCAGAAGGGAAGGAGCTTGAGGCTGCCGACAAGATAAGGGAAAAGACACCGTTTGCAGGATGTCTTGGCCGTATCTGCCCCCGCCCATGCGAGGATCAGTGCCGCAGGACACGGGTTGAGGAGCCTATGTCTATCTGCTACATGAAGCGCTACATCGCAGATACAGAGAAGAAGGCCAAGGGAGCACCGCAGTTCCCGACCCCAGCTGCTTCTACAGGCAAGAAGGTTGCAATCATAGGTGCAGGCCCAGCCGGAATGGCAGCCGCCTACTACCTTGCACTGGCCGGCCACAAGGTTACTGTATTTGAATCTCATGCAAAATCAGGCGGTATGCTACGCTACGGTATCCCATACTACCGGCTGCCAGACTCTGTCCTTATGGATGAGTTCGGTGCCATCGAGAAGCTGGGAGTAGAGGTAAAATACAACACTGCAATAGGCAGAGATATCAAGGCAAAGGAGCTGGAGAAGGACTTTGACGCCCTCCTTATCGCAGCCGGTGCCCAGGGCTCTTCCTCCATGCGGATAGATGGGGAGAAAAATCCAGGCATCTATGCCGGAATTGATGTATTAGGAAAGGTTGCCGAAGGCCAGAAAGTGGACCTGGGCACCAAGACCTTTATAGTGGGCGGCGGAAACACTGCTATCGATGCAGCCCGCACCGCAGTGCGGCTGGGCTCCAAGGCCATCATCCTGTACCGCAGGACCAGGGCGGAGATGCCGGCCAGCGATTTCGAGATAGAGGAGGCCTTGGCCGAGGGGGTTGAGATACAGTACCTCACAGCCCCGCTGGCTGCCGAGAAAACAGGTGATGGCCTTGCTCTCAAGTGCATAAAGATGCAGCTTGGAGAGCCGGACGCCTCTGGGCGTCGGAGCCCAGTGCCGGTAGAGGGCTCTGAGTTCACCGAAAGCTGCACCTCCATCATCGCCGCCATCGGACAGCGTGTTCTGGCCGACTGCTTCGCAGACCTGGGAGTAGAGCTTACAAAGAAAGGGACATTAGCTGTTGATCCAAAGACATTCATGACAACACGCCCTGGCATCTTTGCGGCAGGCGACTGCCAGTCAGGTGCCGATATCGCTGTAAGGGCAGCTGCGGCAGGAAGAAAGGCCGCATACTCCATAAACCAGTATCTGGCAGGTGAGGAAGTTACAGGCGAACCTGTCCTCTTCAACTCCTCCATGGGAGCGCTGAGCGAAGTTCCTGAATCCCTCTTTGAGGGGAAGGAGAAGGCTGCCCGTATCACCATGCCTGTAATTGAGATGGATAAGAGAAAGTCCAGCTTCCAGGAGATCGAGACCGGCTTCACATCTGAGAAGGCAAGGAAAGAGGCAATGAGGTGCCTCAAGTGCGGATGCGAGAAAGAGAAAGACTGCAAGCTCCGTGAATATGCGACACGCTACGGTGCCGATGCACACCTCTTTAAAGGTGAGCGGCGCGGTTATGACAGGGACGATTCCCACGATGATATCAGGATCGAGACAGGAAAGTGCATAAGCTGCGGCTCCTGTGTAAGGGCCTGTGCCGAGATCAAGGGGCTCAACATACTCTCGTTCGACGGCCGCGGTTTCAAGACCAGGATGCATGCTCCATTCGGCCACTCCTTGGTGGACACCAAGTGTGACGGCTGCGGAGAGTGCGTGAAGGTATGTCCGACCGGTGCAATCATGGGTAAAAAATAACAGAAAAGGTATTGTCAAAAAAAGATAAACTTGATAATCTACCAAGACGAGGTGAAGAAATGGCTAGAAGATGTGATTTATGCGGAAAAGGCGTTATGACCGGAAACAACGTAAGCCACGCACAGAATAAAACAAAGAGAGTATGGAAACCAAATCTTCTTAAGATGAGAACAGTTATTGATGGAAAAATTATGACAGTTAAAATTTGTACATCATGCCTTAAGAGGGGATTCCTTACAAAGGCCTGAGTTTTAGTTTTGTTCAACAAGGGGTTACATCAGGTAACCCTTTTTTTTTAGGAGAAAAAAAT
Organism: Spirochaetia bacterium; assembly: GCA_017642445.1. Lineage (GTDB taxonomy): Bacteria > Spirochaetota > Spirochaetia > CADAEX01 > CADAEX01 > CADAEX01. Next base: position 6,482 of record JAGCPA010000060.1, on the reverse strand, counting down.
GAGTGACAGAAATCCTCCTTTCACCTACAGACCGCCCCAGTTCAAGATGCCGAGCCGCAAGACTCTGACCACTATCATCATTGGAGTCCTTATTGTTGGAATGCTGGCGACAGGTATCTATCAGGTGGACCAGAGGGAAGAGGCAGTAATCCTTTTACTTGGAAAATTCAACCGTATCACCGGTCCGGGACTTCATATGAAGCTTCCGTTCGGCATAGAGCGGAACTACAATGTCCCCACCCAGGTGATCCAGAATATGTCCTTCGGTTTCAGGACCAACGAGTACGGTGGATCCCAGACCAACGACTATCCGGACGAATCGGTTATGCTTACAGGCGACCTCAACATCGTGGATGTGGAGTGGATCATCCAGTACAGGATCACAGATCCACGGGCATGGCTTTTCAACGTCCTTGAGAAGGAGAAGACTATACGGGATATCTCCCAGTCGACCCTGAATATGCTTGTCGGCGACCGCACCATCATGGATGTGATCGGCGAGGAGCGTAACAATATCGAGATCCAGGGACAGGAGCTTATGAACAGCGTTCTTGGCAGCTACAACCTGGGTATCAACGTGATTGCCGTAAAGCTCAGGAACATAGTTCCGCCGCGGGGCGAGGTGCAGGATGCATTCGAGGATGTCACCAAGGCCCAGCAGGATATGAACCGCTTCATCAACGAAGGTAAAGAGGCCTATAACAACGAGATTCCTAAGGCCCGCGGTCAGGCCGACCAGATTGTGCAGGAGGCCATGGGTTACTCCAAGGAGCGTGTGAACCAGGCTCAGGGAGAGGCTGCCCGCTTCAACTCTGTATACGAGGAGTATGCCAAGAGCAAGGATATAACCAAGACACGGCTCTACATCGAGATGATCGAGTCTGTCCTCAAGAGCGGCAACGCCGGCGACCTTGTGGACAAGAACCTGGAGAATTTCCTCCCGCTTAAGAATCTTCAGAGCCAGGGAGGTGCAAGATGACAGCTAAAAAGAAATCTGACATCAAGATCACTCTCGGTGCGCTGATTGTGCTGATCTTCCTCTTTGTGGCCTCCGGCCCTATGTATATCCTTTCCGAGGGTGAGCAGGCTATTGTTGCCCGTTTCGGACGGATCATAAAGACAGAATATAATGCAGGTCTCAAGTTCAAGGTTCCTATCGTGGACAAGGTGACCAAATATCCTAAGAAGATTATGGCATGGGACGGCGAATCCCAGCGTATCCCTACCAGGGAGAAGCTCTTTGTCTGGGTTGATGCCACCGCACGGTGGAAGATTGTTGACCCTGCCAAGTTCTATGCATCTGTAACCACTATCAATGCTGCACAGGGAAGACTCAACGAGATCATCGAGTCATCGCTCCGTACAGTAATCTCCCAGAACTTCCTCAGGGAAGTTGTCCGGAACTCCAATGTGATCAACGAGATCAAGAGAGAGTCTGAGCTTATGGTTGAGGGAGAGAGCATTGAGGACAGCATCGAGGAAGGGCTTGAGAACGGAGCCAAGAAGCAGGTGCTCAAGGATCCTTCCGGCCAGACTCAGACTATTGTGATCTACGATTCCATCGAGGTTGGACGTAACGCCCTCTCCGAGGAGATGCTGGTGGCTGCAAGCCGCCTTACCCCGGAGTTCGGTGTTGAGCTTATCGATATTATCCTGCGTCAAATCAAGTACTCCGACGACCTGACCGAGAGCGTCTACAAGAGGATGATCAAGGACAGAAACCAGATTGCACAGGCTTACCGCTCCTATGGAGAAGGAAAGAAGCTTGAGTGGCTTGGCCGCCTTACAAACGAGCGGATGTCCATTATCTCCGAGGCCAACAAGAAGGCCAACGAGATCAAGGGACAGGCCGATGCCGAGGCTACTGCAATCTATGCCGATGCCTATTCCAAGGACGAGGAGTTCTTCGAGTTCTGGCGGCTTATGGAAAGCTATAAGCAGACTGTGCCTGCATTCAACAAGATTCTCTCCACCGGAATCGAGTACTTCAAGTATCTGGGCGAAAAGAAGCAGTAAGGAGAAGCTATGTCTTTGCCGCAGGTTGTTCTAAAAAAGGGGAGGGATATGCCCTTGAAGGGTGGCCACCCCTGGGTTTTCTCCGGTGCTGTTGAGAAGGATGTGGATCGCTCCCTTAACCTTAAGCCGGGAGCTTTGGTTGATGTCCTCTCTGCCGACGGCCAGCTTTTAGGTACCGGCACATGGCATGGAAGGAACAGCATAAGGGTGCGTATGGTGAGCCGGGAGCATCTGGAAAGCTTTACCAAGGAGTTTTTTGTAAAGCGGTTCAAGGCTCTGCTCAAGGCTAAACGGGAACTCCTCTCTTCTGATACAACAGGCTTCAGGCTGGTTCACAGCGATGCAGACGGCTTCCCAGGTCTTATTGTGGATATCTTCGGAAGCATTGCAGTATTCCAGCTGGGTGCCGAGGGCTTCGAGGAGGCCTCTCCTTTAATCACACAGGCCCTTGTTGAGGTACTTTCCCCAAAGTGCGTGGTAAAGCGCTCAGACGACCCTTCCAGCGCCCCTGTGGTGACATTCGGCGAGAACATAGACAAGGCGATATTCTTCGAGAACAGCCTTAAGATGATAGCACTGTGCCAGAGCGGCCAGAAGACAGGCTTCTTCCTGGACCAGCGCTCTGCCCGGTTAGCCCTCCGCTCCCTTGCAAAAGGGAAGAAGGTGCTTGACCTTTTCTGCAATTCGGGCGGGTTCTCCCTCTCGGCTGCAGCAGGAGGCGCTGTGCAGGTGACTGGCGTTGATGTCTCCGACAAGGCCCTCTCCCTCCTTAAGGAGATGGTAAGGCTGAACAAGATTCCAGAGAAAGCATGCGATGTTAAGACTGTGAACCGGGATGTCTTCGAGTACCTTGATATGGTGCGTCCCGGCTCCTACGATATCATAGTGTGCGACCCTCCTGCCTTTGCAAAGAGCCACGATGCAGTGGAGCAGGCCCGGAAGGCCTATGTGCGGCTTAACCGGAAGTGTCTTGAGAAGCTTGAGAGCGGCAATATCCTTATAACCAGCTCATGCTCCGGTGCTGTCACTATGGAGGATTTCCGGGACTGTGTCAGGATTGCGGCAGGGCAGAGCGGCCGGGATGTCCGCATTCTGGATCTCCTCTCACAGCCGGCAGACCACACCCTCAAGATGTCGTTCCCTGAGGGGCAGTATCTTAAGACATTCATTCTTCAGGTTTTATGAGGCAGACTATGGAGACTAAGGATAGAAAAGAGCTTTTTGACCAGTTCTGCAGTATCATAGAGAAGCTGCGTGCTCCCGACGGCTGCCCATGGGACAGGAAGCAGACTGCCGAAAGCCTTCGGAAGAGCCTTCTGGAGGAGTGCAACGAGGCTATAGAAGCTGTCGATAAGAAAGATGATGCAAACCTGTGCGAAGAGCTTGGCGATGTGCTTCTGGTGCTTGGCATGATAGCACGGATCAAGGAAGAGGAGGGGTGTTTCTCCATCTCTGATGTTCTTTCAGGCGTGAATGATAAGCTTATTAGAAGGCATCCTCATGTCTTCGGCGATGCCAAGGCCTCTACTCCGGAAGAGGTATTGAAACTCTGGAATCAGGTGAAGGCCGAAGAGAAGAAAAAAGCATCCTTGCAGTAATGCCTGATTTTGTTTATAGTTAATCCGTTGGTCCACTAGCTCAGCAGGATAGAGCGTCTCCCTCCTAAGGAGAAGGTCACCCGTTCGAATCGGGTGTGGATCAACTTTTTTTTACCAGTTCTTCCTGCCGTTTCCGGCTTAATGAAATAAGTAAAGTATAAAGTTCTGCGATATGTTCCCGGTTAAAAGGTGTGTGTGTCAGGTCCTGCACCTGCCGGATCTTCTCCTTTTCCCGCGCCTCATCGCGCACCGGAATTCCATTTTCCTTCTTGAATGCGGCGAACTTCTCCGATATCTCCATCCGTCTCTCGAACAGGGCCACCAGCTCCTGGTCTACAGCATCAATCTCTTTACGCAATTCCTTAAGATCCATACGATACTCCTACTAAACATTCCATATCTGCAGTCTGAGGATAGAAGTCAAACATGTCAAAGCTCTCTATCCGGTATCCGCCGCGTACCAGCTCTCCTAAATCGCGGGCCAGTGTGACAAAGTTGCATGAAAGGTAATAGAGCTTCTTTGCCTTGAGCTTGAGGAGATACTGCCGCACAGCGCCTGATAATCCGGTGCGGGGCGGGTCTGCGAACACTGTGTCGGCATGTCTGCACCTGCGCTTTGAGACAGCCCAGTCCTCGCACTTCATGTTGAAGAAGTGGCAGTTGGGGTAAAGACCTGTGTTTAGGGCTCCATAGCGGGCCGATACAGGGCTCTCCTCTACAAAAACAAGCTGCTGGAACCGCTCCTGAAAGAAGATTCCAGGCAGACCGATGCCGGAGTAGAGGTCCAGGTAGGTGCTACCCCCAGTAATCATGCCATCAAGCACCGTGAGCATCTTCTCGAACATAGTGCGGTTGCTCTGGAAGAAGCACTGGGGGCTTGCCTTGAGGCTTTTGCCCATTATGCTTATATCCAGGGTCTGGTTCCGGTCGGCTGCACTGAACACCTGCTGCCCGTCAGGGGCAAAGAAGGTGGTGCGCTCCTGTATGTTCAGGCTTCTCTTGGCATCAGTGTCCGCATCACTGGCCAGAAGCTGGTTTATGCCGGGACAGCAGGTGTTGCAGCTGGAGGCTTTGAGCACTGTGTTGGAGGCGCTGGCCATGAAGCCGGCACCGCCCTCGGCAGGATGGAGCTGCACCCGCACCCGGTAGCCGTAGGGCTCTGAGGGGTGCACATTAATTTTAAGTGCTGCAATATCGGATTCTGCAATGTGCCCGGTGCGGCTCAGCGCCTCGGCCAGCATCTGGCTCTTAAGCTCCAGCTGCCGGCTGTAGCCTATGTGCTGCAGCGTGCAGCCGCCGCACCTGCCGAACAGGCGGCAGGGCGGGAGTACCCGGTCCGGGGAGGCATCTATGATACCCATGATCCGCCCCACAAGATAGCCTTTCTTGGATTCTGTTATCTCTATCTGCACCTCTTCCCCTGGAATTCCATAGGGAACAAACACAGCCATGCCGTCCACATGGGCCAATGCACAGCCGTTGGAGAGGAGCTTCTCCAGGCGCACTGTATAGGGTTTAGATAGAAAGCCGCTGGTGCTCATGGTACATGGAGTCGCGGAGAGCCTTGACATCATCGGACATCAGGTATTCATCGAAGCCCATCCTCTTGTCTATGATCTTTCCCTCAGGACAGAACTCGATGATCCGGTTTGCCACAGTATCTGCAAACTGATGGTCGTGGGTGTTCATCAGTATTACTCCGGTGAACTCTGTAAGGCCAGTGTTAAGGGCCTGGATAGACTCAAGATCAAGGTGGTTGGTAGGCTCGTCGAAAATAAGGGTATTGGCGCCGCTCAGCATCATCTTGGCCAGCATGCACCGCACCTTCTCACCTCCGGAAAGGACATTCACGCTCTTTAAAGCCTCGTCGCCGGAGAAGAGCATACGCCCCAGGAAGCCGCGCAGGTAGCTCTCATCATCCGATGTAGTGAACTGCTGCAGCCACTGCACCAGGTTCATCTTGTCGGTAAAGTAGCTTGAGTTGTCCTTAGGGTAGTAGGCTGGCTTTATAGTAAGCCCCCACTCGTAGCTGCCGGAGTCTGGCTTAAGCTCGCCAGATACAATCTGGAAAAGGGTGGTCTTGGCCAGGTGGTCAGGGCCTACAAATGCAATCTTGTCTCCGTTCTGCACCTGCAGCGAGAAATCCTTGAGCACAGGCACTCCGTCGATGCTCTTCGAGATATTCTTTATATCCAGGATGTTGCGTCCGCATTCCCGTTCCGGCTTGAAGCTTATATAAGGGAACTTGCGGCTGGTGGAGGGCATCTCCTCCAGTGTCAGCTTCTCAATCACCTTCTTACGTGATGTAGCCTGCTTTGACTTTGCGGCGTTGGAGGCAAACCGCTGGATGAACTCCTTCATCTCGGCAATCTTGTCCTCCCGCTTCTTCTTCTCGTCCTTGCGCTGCTTTGCGGCCAGCTGGCTTGCCATGTACCAGAAGTCGTAGTTTCCGGCGTAGAGCTTGATCTGACCGAAGTCGATGTCGGCGATATGAGTGCAGACCGAGTTCAGGAAGTGACGGTCGTGTGAGACAACAATCACAGTGTTGCTGTAGTGGTTGAGGAAATCCTCAAGCCAGGTTATGGACTCCAGGTCCAGGTGGTTGGTAGGCTCGTCCAGAAGCAGGATATCGGGGTTTCCGAAGAGGGCCTGTGCCAAGAGGACACGCACCTTGTCGCCGCCGTCCAGCTCCTTCATAAGCTTGTCGTGCATCTCCTCAGGGATTCCAAGGCCTGCAAGAAGGGTAGCGGCCTCAGGCTCGGCCTCCCAGCCGTTCATCTAGTCAAACTCGCTCTCCAGGGCCGATGCCTTTATGCCATCCTCCTCGGTGAAGTTCTCCTTTGCATAGATGGCATCCTTTTCCACCAT
>JAGCPA010000009.1 GCA_017642445.1 Spirochaetia bacterium | reverse complement strand
GAAATCTTGCTCTTTGCAGCTTTGTCCTCTGCATCTGCAACGATAGCTGAAGCTTCTTTCTTGGCATTTGCAAGAATGGTTTCCGCCTTAGCCTGCGCTTCCTTTATAATCTGCGCAGCTTTGTCTTCGGCACTTTTAATACCGTCTGTCTTGATCTTATCAATCAATTCCTTTACTTGAACTTCCATAAATAGAACCTCTCGCAGCGTAATTATTTGGGTAAAATTTTATATTATTAAGGGGAAAAAGGCAATAGATATTATAAAATACTTATAATTACAATATTTTATAGTTCGTTCATATAATCGGCTGCCCAGCTGGTGGCCATAGCCACAAAATCGGCCAGTGTCTTGGTGAAGTACTTTTCGTTGTAGTAGTTGATGTAATACCGCCGGTGGAAGGATTCCCCTGCCACTGTAACCTCTGCCAGAGTGCCGTTCTTAAGCTCTTCGCGCACTACATTCTTGGAGATGAGGGAGAAGCCCAGGTTCCGCTTGACCAGGTTGACTATAGCCGAGTTGTTGGTGAATTCTCCCACATCCTTGGTATGCAGGTGGTGACGCTGGATGAACTCCTTGAATATCTTCCAGGTTCCGCAGCCAGGCTCGTGCAGGATCACAGGGATATGGTTCAGCTCCCAGATATCGATGGTCCCCTTCTTTGCCAGTGGGTTTTCCGGGCTTGCTATGAAGATGAGCTCCTCGGTCAGGAACTCCTTGGTTGTCAGCTTGGGGTGTGGAATCTGCCTGGATGTGAAGCCTATGTCGCTGTCCAGGCTGGCTGTGCTCTCTATCACCTTGCCGTCCAGCTTGGTCATCACCGACAGGAAAATGTCGGGGAACTTCTTATAGAACAGCTCCAAAAGTGATGGAAGGTAGTAGGCGGCAAAAGTCTCGCAGGAGACTATGTCGATCCTCCCTTTGTTCTGGGACTGGAAATCCCTAATGCTCTCCTCCACCTGGGTCTCAAGGTCAAAAATCTTCTCGGCCAGGGAATAGAGGGCCTCCCCTGCATCGGTAAGGACAATCTTTTTGCCGATCTTGTTGAAGAGCACCAGATTGTGGGTGTTCTCCAGCTCCTGGATCTGACGGGTCACCGCCGGCTGGGTGACACACAGTTCCTGTGCGGCCCTGGTATAGCTCTTGAATTTAGCTATATAGTAGAAAGTCTTGAGATGATAAAGATTCATAATAAAAATTATAAGGTATAGTTATAGAAAATGCAAGGAAAATTTTTCAGCCCATGTATTTGAGGAGCTCAGGGATTCCCTCGCCGGTGTAGGAGCTGATGTTGAATATGGGTTCTGCCCCGGTTATCTCCAGCATCTCACGGGCATCTTTTATCTGCTTGGGTGTCGCTATGTCTATCTTGGTAACCACCCCGATGACCGGAACCGGGAAGGAGGCGGCGTGGCCCGGGGAGTACATAAAGCGCTCCTGGGTAGGGTCCATGAGGAAAAGGACATAGTCCACGTCGGCAGAGAGGACCATGAGGTTACGCATATAGGCCCGGTGCTCCAGGTATTCCCCCGGGGTGTCGATGGCTGTCCCTATGACATCCAGGGCCTGGGTCTTCCTGTAGACCAGCTCCATGCCGCTCAAGTATTGGCTTAAAGTGGTCTTGCCGCAGGAGACTGTACCTATAAGGAGGATTTTTTTCATGTCTTGGTGATGTTTACTCCGGCGAAGTGCATGCTGTCGCACAGTACGCTCATGACAGCCCGGATGGCAGACTCAACATCGGCCACATCGCCGTTTATGATGAGGGAGCCGTTGAACCGGTCCACGAACACAACCTCGATGCTGCCGTGCTTGGATGCCACATCTGCTCCGATTATGGCTCCCTCGCTGGGGGTGATGGTCATGATCCCCAGGGCGCCGCTCCGCTCCCCCAGCACACCCAGCTTCTTGAAGAGGGCCGGGTCCGGGTTGGCTATGATATGGGCCAGAGTTATCTGCTTTCCAGGGACAAATTCCTGGATTATCCTCTGTTTGTCCTTAAATTCTATGTTCTTTTCCATATTAATATAGACTCTGTATCAGCTCTGGGTGTGGATGAGGGATAACTACATGGGAGATAAGCATCCCCTCGGCATTCGGAGTGTGGATACCTGCGTCCACTGCAGAGCGGACTGCTGCCACATCTCCTGTGACCACTACAAAGGACTTTCCTCCGATTCCTGTACCCAGCCGTACATCTACCAGGTCTACGTCGGCAGCCTTGACTGCAGCATCGGCGCTGTAGACCGAGGCAGTCACGGAATAGAACTCCATGACACCAACTGCCTCCATAACCTCGGGGTAGGCTGTCATGTTGACTGCCTTGACCACCTGTGGGTGTATGTTCGGAATGACGCAGGTATCCACCACATTCTCGCCCCCCTTTGCAACCCCGGCCTCCATGGAGGAGCGCACTGCTGCAACCTCGCCGGTGAAGAGGATATAGTATTTTCCAGGGCAGCTGGCCTTGGCGAATACAAGGCGCACATCTGCAGTCTTAAGGAGGATATCGGTGGCCTCCACCCCTCTTGCTATACTGTTAAGCTCAAGAAAACCAACTGCATCGTTCATATCGTCATTCCTTTACAATAGTAATTTTATCATCTATAGAGGCAACCTTGCCATCTATGCTGGCGTGGATCTGGGCACCAAGGGTGTTATCGGGCACCTTGGCTATGATATCGCCTGCCTTCACCTTATCCCCTTTCTTGACACATGGAACGCATGGGACACCAACTGTCATCTTTAGAGGTATGCTGACCTCGTCAGCCTGGTACTCGATAAAGGCTTTGATATCGGCATCGTAGTAAGGGGCAAGCCCCATCCGGCCGGCCAGCTTCTTGGAAGGAGCCTTGCGGTTCTCCCGCTCGGCGTCTGCGGCCAGAGCGATGTCGCCGGCGTTGTACTTAATCTTATTCGCGGCAAGCTCCCGCTTGATAAGGCCGTTGATCCGGCGGGGCTGGAGCCCCATCGGACAGGCGTATATCTCGCAGACGCCGCACTCGCAGCACAGCTGTGCCGCCTGAATTTCTGGGTCATCCAGAACTGTTTTTATATCGGCGGTTACCGCCATGCGGCGCATGATCTTATGAGGTCTGAGAGGATGCCCCAGAAGCGCGCGGGGGCACAGCTGGGAACAGAAGGAGCACTGGATGCAGGCCGACCTTGCCCGACTGAGCATGTGGCGCGGATTCATATCCTGGTAGCCTGCATGGTAGCCGTCGGCCGGGAGCACAAGAATTCCGGATGTTGTCTTGGTTACAAACTCTTTGTCCAGATTCTCCTGTTTGATTATCCTTCCCATAGCAGGGCCGCCTGATATCAGGACGAACTTGTCGTTCAGGGTTCCCCCTGCCAGCTCAAGGCATTTTCTGAAGCTGGTTCCCACCGGCACCTTGAGCACAGTCGGCTTTGCAACATCGCCGTTCACTGTCAGGTATTTCTGGGTGAACGGAATATCCTCAAGAGCATCCTGGATAGCCAGCATGGTTCCCACATTGTCCACAACAGCACCCACTTTGCCCGGGATGCCGCCTGGCGGAACAATCCGGCCGGTCACTTCGTAGACCAGGGTCTGCTCGTCCCCTGCCGGGTAGAAGCTCTCAAGCTGATGGATTGTGATGGATGCACCCGCTGCCTTTATGGCTTTCTTAAGACTCTCGATCTCCTCGGTATAGTTGTGCTTAAGAGCAATGACTGCATTGGGAATAGCCAGCTCCTTCTGCACAGCGCTCACGGCAGAGACAACACGGTCTGCAAAGGTACGCATGATATAGCGGTCGGTGCGGAGAAGAGGCTCGCATTCAACACCGTTCACTATAAGATACTCATAGGTACCGCCAAGTTTTACCGCAGTCGGGAATCCAGCGCCGCCACAGCCGGCGACACCAGCATCTCTCACTTTATCCTTAAGACTCATTTAGCTTCCTGTCCAATCTCAAGATTATCAATAATAGCGACAATAGCCTCGTCAACAGGCATATCGTCCCGTCCAAACACCTTGCGCGCTGTAGAGCCGGAGACCACTATGATCTGGTCGCCGATTCCTGCACATACTGTGTCAGCCGCCACAAAGACCTCTTTTTTGCTCTTTCCCGGCTCATCCTCCTGGACTACCATGAGCTTGAGGCCCTCAAGCCGCTCCTCTTTCTTTGTGGCCCATACATGGCCTATAACTCTGCAGATCTTCATTCCAGAACCACCTTGAGCTTAGCCCGGGTAAACACATCCTTGGCCAGCGGGGTAAGGATAGACCCTGCCGGGAGTGTCACCTGATCCTTTGCTCCGGCTGCCAGCTTAAGGGCATCGGCCTCTGTTATGAGCCGGCTGTCCTGCTGCGGGAACACAGGCATGTGGGCAGCTGCAGGCTTTGAAGGATACTTAGGAGGAACTGCCTCCTGCACCTTAAGCTGCAGATTGCTGTCTAAAAGTTTTACGCCGTAGATCTGGAGCTTCTTTGCAAAGCCTTCATACATATTGTAGAACGCGCTGCTCCCCTTTCCTGCAAACTTGCGGTAGCACAGCGCACAGCCTGTCATAAGCACATCCACTCCCTCGAGGAGCGCATAGATTATGGCGTTGGCAACCGGGTCGCCTGTCCTGCCGTTTGCAGCGTCGGAAAGCTGGGCCAGGGAAATCTTGGTTATGATGACCTGGTCGTACTTGAGCACATTCCGCTCTGCCTTGAAATCCTCTATGTCGTATACTGCGGCGCCGGTCAGAATCCCCTCTGGAAGCGGATCCTTGGGGCCGACAAGCAGCACTTTCTTACGCACTGATTCAACCGGGCTGTCAGCTGGGCACTCTCCCTGCTTTTTCTGGGCAATTGTGTCCATGACTTGCTTGGTGATCAATGTAACAATATCGTCAATACTCATTTCTGACATATTCACCACCGTTTTACTATGAACGCTTTTGTGCCGTCATTGACACAGGCTGCGTTGGCCTCGTCGAAATCGATGTGCATGGCAAGGAAAGCCTTTGACTTATCCTTTACACGGGCTATCACGTTCTCAAGCACCACGGGTCGGTCCGACGCCAGCTGCACGCTTAGGCGCTGTCCATCCTTGACCTGATAGGTCTGTGCATCCTCTGTGGTCATGTGGATATGGGCCTGGGCAATGATGGCGCACTCCTTTGCATTTATGCTCCCCTCTTTGCCTATGATCAGCATATCGCCGCTGCCATCAAGGTCTCCGGAAAGGCGCACCGGCACATTTATTCCAAGGCTCTTGGCGTCGGTAGCAGAAAGCTCAACCTGAGTACGCTTCCGCTCAGGTCCCAGCACCGCCACATTCTGCATAAAGCCCTTGTCGGTCACCAGCCGCACCCGCTCGTTGGAAAGGAATTCCCCGGGCTGGCTCAGCATCTTCTTGGGAGTAAGCCGATAGCCCTTGCCGAACAGTGTCTCCACATCTTCCACGGTAAGGTGCACATGCCGGGCGGAAACCTCCACCAGGATGCCCTCGCCGCCGCCTGAAGCATTGCCTTTGACAGCAGGTGCCTCACCAAGGGAAGAGTTGACCACCTTGGCTACAATATCCCGTATATCCTTCTCGCTGTAGTAATTCATCCGTCCACCTGATAGATTTTTGCAATAACCCTGCAGTACATGATATAGATACAGCTTGAGAGCCGGTTCATAGTCTCGACTATGTCGACCCTGGTGCACTTCTTGCCCTCGTAGAAGGCTCTCGCCGCAGCCAATTCCGCAGCACGCACACAGGTCCTGAGCCGGTTCAGCGCCGTACACATCTTTCCAAATTTATAGCTTGGCACAGGATGGTCTATCTTGAGCTCGTCCCTCAGATGATGGGTTATCTGGCGCAGCCTTGCGCTGTCCATCCCCAAAAGTTCAAGCTTTTCCAAAGGGACATCCCTCACCTCGGCCGACATAACCTTGCGGAGCAGCATAAGCACCTCTTCCAGGTCTGCACATACAGCGGAATAGTGTTCCTCCACAGCTATGGTCTGGGTCCACATCACCTCTGCCATCAGGGAATCCAAAGCTCCTCTGAAAGCTATGCGGGGATGGGTCTTGGAAACAAGCTTATTGCCCCGGAGATGTGTCATCTCCTCCGGCTTATGATCAAGCTCCTCACCTGTCTCGTAGTCCACATAGGTGGCCTTACCTTCCTTGACAGGAATCTTGGATACAGTCATAGTCTCCTGCTTCTTTTTCCCAGTCTCAAGCTCTATCCCATGCTGGCGGATATAATCCATGGCGGCAGGAGTGATGATAGTACCATCCTCCACCATAAGCTTCTCATCCTCTGCATGGCGGGAACGCAGCTCCACATCTGAAAGCACTTTGCGTCTCAAAGGTCACCGCCTTGATTACATCTCAAGCTTAGGAAGAATGTATTCTACTTCTTCGTGTGGTCTTGGGATTACATGTACGCTCACCAGCTCTCCTACTCTGGATGCTGCTGCTGCGCCTGCATCTGTAGCTGACTTTACTGCACCTACATCGCCCCGTACCATTACAGTCACAAGTCCGCCGCCTACATGTACCTTGCCGATAAGCCGTACATTAGCAGCTTTTACCATTGCATCTGCTGCCTCGATTGAGCCTACAAGTCCTTTTGTCTCAACCATTACCAATGCATGTAAATTTGCCATATTAATCTCCTTTGATTCTTTTGCTTTTTTTGTTGTTGTACTCATAGCTTCATCACATCTCAAGTTTTGGAAGAATGTACTCAACTTCCTCATGTGGTCTTGGGATTACATGCACACTCACCAGCTCTCCTACTCTGGATGCTGCTGCTGCGCCTGCATCTGTAGCTGACTTTACCGCACCTACATCGCCCCGTACCATTACAGTCACAAGTCCGCCGCCTACATGTACCTTGCCGATAAGCCGTACATTAGCAGCCTTTACCATTGCATCTGCTGCCTCGATTGAGCCTACAAGTCCTTTTGTCTCAACCATTCCCAATGCCTGTAAATTTGCCATCTTCTCCTCCTGTATTTACATTCATTTTTTATTGCAATTTTGCTAAGATCGACCGGGTAATCCGCTCGATATCTTCCCTAGTCAACATGCTTGCTCCCATTGCCTCCGCCGCCGGCTCCGGAGCAGCCTTCGGTGCTGCCGCAGCTTTTGGCGCCTCAGGTGCAGGTCTGTTGCCCCGCAGGTCTGCAAGCTCTTTTATTCCATAGGCTACCCGCTTGATGTTGATCAGATTGAGAGGTCCTACGTTGTCCGATGTGGCGCTGCCACCCATTGCTCCGCATCCCAGTGTGAGCGCCGGAGCCAGACCTGTGGTGGCACCTACGCCTCCCAGAGATCCGTTTGTATTCACCAGAAGCCTTGATACAGGCTTCTTGAGTGCAAATTCTTTTATCACGCTCTCGTCCTGGCTGTGGATTGTCATAGTATGTCCCACACCTTCGTTGTGCAGAATCTCTATGCAGCGCTCACATGCGCTCTCCCAGTCCTTCTCCACATAGAATGCCAGGATAGGACACAGCTTTTCCCGTGAGTATGGGTTGTCCTTTCCAACTGTGGTCTGAGGTGATATAAGGATCCGGGTTCCCTCTGGAACAGAGAGCCCCACCTTCTCGGCGATAACTTTGGCACTGCGGCCTACTATTGCCGGGTTCATGGTGCCGTTGGCCCGCATTATGAAACGGCCCAGCTTGTCAGATTCCTCTGGATTGAGGAAGTAACCGCCCTGTCTCTTAACTTCGGCGATAACCTGATCCTTGATGCATTCTTCTGTGACTATGCTCTGCTCCGATGCGCAGATTGTGCCGTTGTCAAAGGTCTTGCTCTCAAAGATCCGGCGCACAGCCTCTTTTATGTCGGCTGACTTCTCGATGTAGGAGGGGCCGTTTCCAGGGCCAACGCCCAGGGCGGGATGACCGGAGCTGTATGCAGCCCGCACCATAGCCTCGCCGCCGGTGGCCAGGATTATACCTACATCCTTGTGCTTAAGGAGTGCTGATGTTCCCTCAGGGGACGGAATAGTTACACACTGCACCACTCCGTCCGGGGCACCGGCGCTCTTTGCAGCCTGAGCTACAATTTTGTATGTCTCAAGAATAGAGTTCTTTGCATTCGGGTGCGGGCTTATAACTATGGAGTTCCCCGCCTTGATGGAGATCATGCTCTTGTACATGACTGTGGATGTCGGGTTTGTTGAAGGGATAAGTGCCGCAACTACACCCATCGGGACTGCCACCTCCAAGAGGCGCTTCTCCTTGTCCTCCTTGAGTATTCCGACAGTCTTAAGGTTCTTGATGCTCTCCCATGTGAGGGTGCTTCCCAGGATGTTCTTGAGGATCTTGTCCTGCCAGATTCCGAAACCAGTCTCTTCGCTAGCCATCTTTGCAAGGCGCTCTGCATTCTTGGCACCTTCTATGGCGATAGCCTCGCAGATTTTGTCTATCTTCTCCTGGCTGAACTCGGCCAGTTCGGCCTGGGCTGCCTTAGCTTTTGCAACCAGATCTCTGACTTCCTGTATCGACTGTAAATCTCTGTCCATCTGCATCCCCCTAATATCGTATCGGTTTTTCGGCAACTGCACATACTGCATCTGCAAATGCCTGGCAGGCTGCCTTGCAGGCCGCCTGGTCACCGGTTAAAAGTCCGCCGGCAAAGTTGGTCTCTGTCGGTGGTCCGTAAAAAGCATTCATTGTCACTTCTGCCACCTTGATGGCCGCATCCAGTCCCATGATAGCCTCCATAGGAGGGGCGATCAGATATGCCATTGCTGTCCCTTCCGGTACTCCTGCCCCCTTGGAGAGGTAGCTTCCGGTGCGGGAAATGCACTGGGCAAAGTAGACAATGGAACCATCGTCGTTGGCTGTGTAGAAATGAGCCTCGTTCTTAATAAAGTTCACGGCAGCCTCAAGGCCGCTGCGGACCTCGGATGGGCTGTCCCCAGATATGATGCCAAGGAATTCTCCTGCCAGCTTGGTGCTTGCGTTGGAGGAACCTGCGTAGAGGCTTCTTGCGTAAACCACTTCCACCCGTGCCTTCTTGGTGGCCTCGTCCAGCGCCACATAGGAGACATCATCGCAGTCGGTGGAGATAAGTCCCAGGCTGATATGTCCCTCGGGCAGCTTAAGCTCCTTCGCCAGATACGGGTTCACGTTTGGGATTATGTTCACGCTCAATATGTTGGTCTGAATCGGTTCTCCCTTCATTCTCTCCTCACTTGACCAGATCTACACCGCTGGCCTTGGCAGCCAGTATCTTCTCTATAACTTCCACAATATAGGCTCCTGCCTCTACAGCAGAAAGGCCGTCCTTGTGGATATTTGACACAACTGTACGCTTGGACTCAGGGATTCCCACATGGGCATTGTACACGATGTATGCGCTCATGCTCTCAGATGTGGCAAGGCCCGGCCGCTCTCCGATAAGGACACACACAACCTTGGCACCTACAATCTCTGCCACCTGGTCCTCGGCAGCCACCCGTCCATACTTCATGAAGAACGGAGTCCCCACTGTAAGCCCCTTGCTCTCAAGCCCTTTCATAAGCACCGGCATGATCTTGTCCAGGTTGGCGTTGATGGCGGTGGAGCTCAAGCCGTCGGCAGCATATATCTGCACATCGGGGTTCTTGGCACATTTTTCCTTGAGGGTGGCAACCCCCTCCTCCGACAACTTACGCCCAAGGTCGGGCCGGGTGATGAATATATCTTTGGTGTCGCACTGGGTCTTCACGCTGAACAGATTCATGCTCTTAAGAAGGTTCTCGTCCACATCCTTCATGACAGCATCGCGGGCTTTCGCATGGTCGGCACGCAGTGTGAGCATGGTCTGAGTGTTGAGCCGTGCGCCGCACTTGCCTACTCCGATTCGGGCGGTGGTGCGCTTCTTCATATGAGCCAGCTCGGTCGGATCTATAGGGTTCTCAAGAAGAGGAATCTTCTTCACTTCTTCAGAGGCTATGTCGAAGTCTGGCGGAAGCTCTTTTTTCTCTGGCTTCTCCTGTGGCGCAAACGGAGGCGGCACCGGCTTCTCCGGAGCTTTCCAGCCTGCCTTCTTGAGCTGTGCGATAACTTCTTCTGTGATCAGGGCAACCAGTTCTTCTCTATCCATTCCTAGCTCCTTGCGTTGGAGAAAATTGTAGGATCTCCTGCCCTGTCAGTAAGTTTTCCATTTTCCATTATGCCCATCTTCTCAAGCCACTCTTCGAATTCCTTGATAGGTCTTAAGCCTAGGATCTCGCGCACTGCCTGGGAATCGTGATATGCGTTGGTCTGATAGTTCAGCATCACGTCGTCGCTGGTCGGTACACCAAGGATGTAGTTTACTCCGGCACCTGCAAGCAGGATAGCCAGATTCTCGATATCGTTCTGGTCTGCCATCATGTGGTTGGTATAGCAGCAGTCACAGCCCATCGGGATTCCTGAAAGCTTGCCCATGAAGTGGTCCTCTAATCCTGCCCTGATGACCTGGCGGCTGTCGTACAGGTATTCCGGACCGATGAAGCCTACTACTGTGTTCACCATGAAAGGCTTGAACTCCCGGGCAAAGGCGTAGCAGCGGGATTCCATAGTCACCTGGTCGGCGCCGTAGTGGGCGTCGGAGGAGAGCTCGCTTCCCTGCCCTGTCTCAAAGTACATAACGTTAGGACCTTTGGCTGTTCCCTTCTCCTTAAGGAGAGCCTGAGCCTCCCGTACAGTGTCGGCATTGAAGCCGAAGGCATTATTTCCCTTCTGGCTGCCGGCAATAGACTGGAATATCATGTCGCAGGGGGCGCCACGCTTAACTGCTTCTATCTGAGTGGTGATATGACCCAGTACACAGATCTGGGTAGGAATCTCGAACTTGTTCTTTATCTCGTCAAACCGCTGCAGGATGGCAGCCAGGCTTGATACAGTGTCGTTCACAGGGTTCAGGCCCAGGAGGGCATCGCCGCAGCCGTAGGAGAGCCCCTCGAAGAGGGAGGCTGTTATGCCGTCCACATCGTCGGTGGAGTGGTTCGGCTGGAGGCGGGTGGATAGGCAGCCCCGTCTGCCTATGGTGGTGTTGCAGGTGGCTGTAACACGCACCTTGTTGGCACCGTAGACCAGATCCAGGTTGCTCATAAGCTTGCAGACACCTGCCACCACCTCTGCGGTAAGGCCGTTCGAGAGCCGCCTGATATCGTCCTCGGTGGTCTTGTAGTCCAGTATGTATTCCCGGAGCTCTGCAATGCTCCAGTTCTTTATGCCGTCGTAAACCTCCGGCACTATGGAGTCCTGATTGATACGGGTAACCTCGTCATCCTCGTAGGAGACCACCGGGTTTTCCCGCAGGTCCCGCACCAGAAGGCGGCTCAGAACAGCCTTCGCAGCCACCCGCTCAAGGTCTGAAGTTGCGGCAATGCCTGCCAGCTGGTCGCCCGACTTGGCCTCGTTGGCCTTTGCCAGCACTTCCTTGATAGATTTGAACTCGAAGCTCTTTCCAGCTAAAACAGTACTAAGTCTCACATCTATCCCCTTATCCGAAAAGCAGTGTCTTAACGATGACTGGAACCACAAGCCCGTCCATAAGCGGGCTCCCGATATCTAAGTAATCTCCATCCTCAACGCTAACGCTGTCGATGGAGGCAATCTTCCGTTTTTTATCCGAGGCATTGCTCATAGCAATACCAAGGGCTTTGGCAATATCCTCTTCCGAGATGACAATAAGCGGCGCTTCTGGTGGAAGCACTGCATCGGCACTCTTTATAAGACAGCCGGCAGCCAGCTCCAAAGTCTGGAATGTCGGGTTATGAGGCCCTTTCACAGCCAGGATTATCTGGCTTGAGCTGGCCTGGGAGATGAACCACTTGAGCCCTTCCATAAGGGGCTCAGCATCTCCCTTGAAAATTGCATCCTCCACCTCGGCCGGCAGTTTGTAGACCGGTGTGTTCTTGAGTGGGAAGATACCTCTGGAATAGTAGATGGTGCTGCCCGACAGGTTCATGGTGTAGGTGCCGGCACCCACCACAGTGGCTCTGATAGTCTGGCTGGCCTCTATCTGGCGGGCTTTTGCGAAGTACGGATTGCTGCGGATGGAGCGGCCCAGGAGAATTCCGATATCACCGAAGGCGAAAAGATCATCCGAGGTGCTCTTCACACAGTCTGCCACTCCACCGGAGAAGCAGATCCGCTCTATAGGCTGGCGCAGCATATCCTTGCTGCTGGTCCTGGTCCGCACCGCCTCGGCCAGCGGAGTAAACTCCTTAAGACCGACCGACTGGGCCAGAATATCAGCCATGGCATCGGTTATCTTAGAAAGCTCTGCCTCGCTGCCCTGGCTTCCAACTGCAACCTTGACCCCGATCTTGTCAGCAATAAGCTGGGCCGAGGGGGCTATGTACTGGATTGTGCCGGCGCTGTCCAGCCGGATAAGCCGGCCGCCGATGTCGTAGCAGGTCTTGGCTGTAACCTTGCCGCTGTCAAAGAGGGCTATGTTGGTGGTCCCACCGCCGATGTCCAGGTTGACTACTGTGCAGAGGTTGTCGATGCTGTACTGATACGCTCCGCTGCCCTTGCCCGAGATAACCGATTCCAGGTCGGGTCCGGCGGTGGAGACCACGAAATCCCCAGCAAAGTCGCTGAGGGTATCCAGCACTGTCTTGGAGTTCTCCTTCCGGGCGGCCTCGCCTGTGATTATCACTGCGCCGGTATCCACCTGGGATGGCGTAAAGCCAGCCTTCTGGAACTCGGCTGCAACTATCTCCCTGACCTTGTCACCGTCTATGAACACCTGCTGTTTCAGGGGAGTGAAGAAAACAGGGCTCTGGTAGATGATTTCCTTATCAAGGACAGATATGCGGGGAACAGTGAAATAGGAGGCTGTGTTGTCTATTGTGATACGGCTGAAAATAACCTGAGTTGTAGTAGTGCCGATATCGATACCGACACTCAGAATCTTAGACATTATTCCTCCCCTTCTGATATATTAACATTATTTATATATATTTTGCAAATACTTTTTTTAAGAAAAAAGGCGGATACAGTTTTTGCTGTACCCGCCCGATATTTTTTAGAGAGAAAAATTAGTAGTTATAATCTGGAATCTCTCTTTCTGTGTGGTGTACCTTGATGCCTGTCGATTCACAGATCCTGAATACATCCTCGCAGTCAAATGCCTCTTCTGGAACTACACAGCCTGTTCCATGGCTCTTGCCCTGTGCAATGAGGATTGCACCTGCACCCATCGGTGTACCTACGTTCCTGATGTATGCATTGAGTCCTTCCCATCCTGGTACGCTTCCGTCAGAAGATGGGTGTGTATGGTAGTATACCTCCTCGTACTTCTTTCCGTCCCGCTCGCCCAGCATCTGGATATAGAGGCAGTAGCCGTAGAAATCGGTTGTATGACCAACTTCCTTCTGATACAGGTACTGGCCAAGAACATCCATGATCTTCATCTCTTTGCCGTCGCAGATAAAGGTGTCATTCTGCATGATGCCCCATTCATAGAGAGCCTTGATGAGCCGCATGTTCTTCTGTGGCCATGTTCCGCGCACCTCGATAAGGCGTGGTTCCTTGCCGATCTTGCAGAGCCACTGCTTTGCAGTTCTGGTCTCGGCATGAGGAATAATATACTGTGGAGTCACTCCATAAGGAGCAGGAGACGGGATAAGTCTTTCCCTTGCAAATGGTGGAACATGTTTATATTCACCATTCTCATATACCATTCTTCCTGGATCCTCCGGGTCATATTCCATTGAGGTTGTCTCGAAGATGGATGGAGAATAAGCTATTGGTCTGTATGCACAGTGGCTGATTCTTACTGTGTCGATCTTATCGAGCAGCTTAGATCCTGCCTGTACCATAGCGTCTGTCATACCTGGGGTCATTCCGAAGCCAGGAACCATAATCTTTCCGATTTCCTTGAAACCGTCACTGTACTGATACTCAGCTCCGATTCCGTTCAGGTTGATTCCATCACAGCCTGCCTTGAGGATAACTCTTGTGGAGATTCCGTTCAGACTGATCTTGGTGCCGTCCATAACCAGGTCATAGCCTTTGATCTTCTCAATAGCACCAGCCTCGTCATTGACAATATCAACTTTAACTACATCAATTCTCGGATCCTTAAGCTCATCCTTCAGCTTGTTGGCACCCTCCACATTGATGTCGCCGATTGTGATTTTTTCGAAAAGACTATTATCTGTAAGCTTTGAAACAGTTCTGAGAGACCAGCCGCAAATATTACCTGCTCCCAATACAAATAATTTCTTTCCCATTCTTTCTGCCTCCTTAATTAACTTCCGTTATAGATTTTATCAAATCACCTTATGGTTTCCCATAAGGCGACTTATCACTTAATCATGCCAACTTCTTTATAGAACTTTGTAGCACCTGGGTGGAATGGAAGAATCTTTCCATCCTTGTTTCCGCCAAGAGCAGTCTCCAGGCTTACAGCCTTTGTTCCTGCAGAAACTCCCTGTACCTGAGCAAGACCTTCTGGGCTGTACATAGCCTTGAGAATCTTGTATACAAATTCTTCTGGAACATCTTTGTTTACGATTACGTAGCCACCGATACTGATAGTCTCAACCGGCTCGTCAACGCCATTGTACATTCCAGCCTTGATTGTATACGGATCATACCATGGATAGTCTTTCAGAATCTTCTCCCGGTCTTTGCCGCCGATAGCAAGCAGCCGGATAGGTGTCTGAGCAGATGCCTCCATGATTGAGCCTGATGGCTGTGCAGTTGCATAGCCCAAGCACTCAAGCTGGCGGTCCTTGAAAGCTGTTACACGCTCGGAGTGTGAGAGTGGTCTCCAGTCCAGCATATCCTTGGTGATTCCGAAGCCGGAAAGAGCCTCGATCCATACCAGCTCGTCCCCGGAGCCTGGTGATCCGAAGCAGAAACCTTTCTTCTTTCCGCCTGCAGGGGTCTTGAGGTCCTCGAATGTCTTGATGTCGCCGCTCTTCATTACCATAGCGCAGAGTGCGTTTGGATACAAGTCTGTGATGAAGCGGATATCCTTGTGCGGATCTCCCTCGAAAATGCTTGTAGCATTATATGCGTATGAAGCGATACTTGGCTCTGCCAGTCCAAGCTGAGCCTCGTTCTGAGCCATAAGGCGGATGTTCTCTGCTCCACCTCCTGTAGCCTGAACTGTGATATTCAAACCTTCATACTGCTCTGCTACTGCGCCGATCTTACAAGCACAGGAATACCAAGTTCCACCCAAGCTGGAACTTCCCATTACTGCCTTGAAATCTCCTTCCGATTTTCCTTTGGCGAATGCTGTCTCAGAAACTAGTAAAATACAAAGGATAAGGAAGAGAACAACCAATGTTTTTTTCATAATTTCCTCCTAAAGATTTGTTAATTATAATTTCAACCCAAGGGGAGCTTTTGTCAATGAAAACTTATAGTTTGCATAATAAAATCTTATGATAAAACTGCAAAAAGTGATAACAAAACATTATAAAAAAGTTGGAGATTTTACACATTTACGACAGAAATGAGGTGAAATGGGGATTTTTCTATAAGAAAAAATTATAGTTCTTATTCCTGAAGCAGGAGGTTGCTCTTCTTTTCTGCACTCAGTGTAGACGGGGATCCATGACCAGGCAGAAGGAGATACTCTCCATCCAGGCCGAATATCTTCCGTCGGATAAGGGCTGTCATGGCCTTCTGCTCAGAAAGCCCGGCAGTCTGCCCTGTGTAGCCGGCCATAAGGGTGTCGCCCGTGAAAAGCATGTTTTCTATTATATAGATGACAGAGTCGTCGGAGTGGCCGGGTACAGGGATAGCCCGCACCTCCATGCCGCTGATGCTGAAAGTGGTCTCACCGGTTATAAGAGTGCTCTTGAAGCCAAGGATCGGGCTTCTCATGCTGTGGATCTCGGCATCATAAATCTTCATGAGGGTCGGAATGCCATGTGTGTGGTTTATGTGGGAATGGGTCAGGAGGACATGGGAGATGTAGAGGTTATGGTCTTCCACCAGGTTAAGCAGATCCAGGTCAAAGCGCCCCGGGTCCACTATAACTGCATTCCTTTCTCCGTCCTGATGCAGCAGGTAGGTGTTGGTCACTTCGTAGGGCTGGAATATGGTGAACAGGTTCATAAGGCCGCTCCATCTGAAAGCTGCTCCAGCACCTGCCTGAAACGCTCAGGCATAGGGGCGCAGAACATCATCTTGGTCTCGACGCCGGGGATAAATATCTCAAGGCTTGAGG
This sequence comes from Spirochaetia bacterium, assembly GCA_017642445.1. Taxonomy (GTDB): domain Bacteria; phylum Spirochaetota; class Spirochaetia; order CADAEX01; family CADAEX01; genus CADAEX01. The sequence continues at coordinate 24,028 of JAGCPA010000009.1, read as the reverse complement.
CATGGAGCATCAATGTGGCATCGGGGAACCTGCTGTCGGCCCGGGAATAGACAGGGTCGCCCAGAATAGGGGCATTCAGGTGCTGCATGTGGACCCGGAGCTGATGGGTACGCCCGGTATGTGGGAAAAGGCTTAAGAATGTGTAGCTGCCGAACTCTTTCTCAACCTGATATTCGGTCACAGCCTGCTTCCCCTTGGGTCCGGAAGGGACAGTGAACTTCTTCCTGTTCTGCCGGTCACGGACTATGTAGGTGTCGATTATGTCATGCTTTTTAGGCATCCTGCCCCGCACTATTGCTATATAGGTTTTCCGGGTCACCTTGTCCCGGAACTGTCTGGAGAGAAACTCGTGGGTCTCTGGATTCTTGGCTATGATTATGACCCCTGATGTATCCTTGTCCAGCCTGTGGACAATGCCGGGGCGCACAGTATCATCATCAAACTCCTCCTCGATGCCTGAGACATAATCAAGAAGGCCGTTCACAAGGGTTCCCTGAAAGTTGCCGGCCGCAGGATGGACAACCATCCCCTGAACCTTGTTCAGCACTATCACATTGTCATCCTCGTAGATTATATCCAGATCCATCTTCTGGGGCTCGATATCCTCAGGCCCCCTGACCTCGGCAATCTCAAGGCTTATAACATCTCCTTCGGAGACATTTTTTGAGAGCTTGGCTTCCTTTCCATTGATTCTTAATGTGCACTCCCCTTTAAGACGGCTGCGGCTTATCCCGGCATGTTCAGCTATATAGCGGTCGGCCCTGATGGGAGATTCCAGGGGCTCAACTGTCAGTTCGATTTTTTCCATTTCTTTTCGCTGCCTTGGCCTTCTTGTTTTCCTTTATCTCCTGGATGATAAAGTCAGCCAGTGTCACACACCCGGAGACAGCCAGGGCCGCCAGGGTCACCTTCTTGATCTCGTTTGTGGACATCTTCCGGCTCTTGTCGCCGCCACCTCCCAAGATAGCGGGAGAATATTCAGAACTGAAGTCATGATATCCCCAGGTGTAGAAATCCATTCCCAGCTTAGTGAAGAATACAGAGAGCGGATAGCTTCCTACAAATACAACTGTGGCACGGCGGAGCTTCTTGGTCCAGGCCGGGTATTCATCGGGGTCATAGGGTTCCGGCAGGAGGTCTGGATAGACATCCTCAAGCTCATCCTTCGTACTGCTTCCCGACTTGCTGTCGGCTCCGAAGAGACCTGCAGGCAGAGATAACAGAAGAATAAGCAGCAGCGCCAGAGTCCTTCTCATATATTGTACTGACGCGCTCCAAACAGTTTGGTTCCGATTCTGATTATAGTGGATCCCTCTTCGATGGCAATGTCGAAATCGGAAGACATTCCCATGGAAAGCTCCTTGATCTTAAGGTCTGGGTGACGTACATCCACTGCGTTGAAAAGCTTGACCAGATGGCGGAAAGCACCGCGTACTGCATCGCGCCCTTCCTGTGTCGCAAGGTCGGCATAGAGAGGTCCTACTGTCATAAGACCACGGATGTTGATATTTGGAAGCTCCCTGATTTTATCGATTGTCGCAAAGAAATCATCCTCGGATGTGAATCCGCTTTTTGAGGCCTCTTCTGCTGTATTGTACTCAAGGAGAATATCGATTTTCTTATTGAATTCCTGGCAGTATTTGTTCACTGCGGCAGCTGTCTCGAACTTGTCGATGGAATCGATGGAAGATGCATATTTCACCGCATCCTTGGCCTTGTTCCGCTGCAGATGTCCTATAAGGTGCACCTCGCCGTCGGAGTAGAAGTTGGCAAACTTCTCGGAAAGCTCGTTCACCCGGTTCTCGCCGAAAAGACGCTGCCCTGCCCTATATGCAGCATCTACATATTCAAAAGGTTTGGTCTTGGTGACACACATAAGGCGCACATCGCTCTCCTTGCGGCCAGCCCGTGCCGCAGAAGCGGCAAGCTGCTCCAGAACCTGATCTATATTTCCTTTAATCTCCTGATAAAGCTGTTCATCCATAGTAGTATCCTCTTGATTGAATTGTAAGTCCTAACAGAAAGATTTTCAACCCTCTGCCAGGAGGCGCATAAATTCCTCCTCATCCACAATCACGGTGATTCCATTGGCCCTTGCCTTGTCCAGCTTGCTTCCCGGATCTATTCCAGCCAGCAGGTGTGTTGTCTTGCCTGTCACCTGGGAGACCACCTTTCCTCCCCTCTTCTCTATCTCGACTGCTGCCAGAGTACGGGGCCTGAAGTTTATGAAGCTGCCTGTGATGCACCAGGACTGTCCCTGGAATTTGTTATTGATAAGCTCTTTCTGAAGCGGCTCATCCTGCTGGAACTTGAGCCCTGCCTGCCGCAGCGCCGCTATCTGCTCCCTCAGTGCAGGGGAGGAAAATTCCCTGATAAGGATCTGCGCTGTTTTCTCTCCGATTCCCTCGAAGGATGTGAGATGCCCTATATCGCCTGAATCCACCACTTCGTACAGCTTGTCGATGGAATCGATGCCGTTCTTGATAAGTGTCTCGCTCACCTTGTTCCCGATTTCAGGAATGCCCAGAGAGGAAAGCACCTTGAGATATTCAGTCCCCTTGCTCTTCTCAAGCCCCTTGATTATTAGGTCCACCTTCTTGTCGCCGAAGCCTGGGTAGTCCTTGAGCTTATGGAAGTCGAAGGTGTAGAGCTCCGATATGCTGTGTATAAAGCCGTTGTCCACCAGGAATTCGATAGTCTCGCTTCCCAGTGTCTCAATATCCATCTGGGCAACTGATGCGAAGAAGATGATCTGCCCCTTGACCCGTGCGCTGCACTGCAGGTTCTTGCAGAAGTGATGTGCTCCATCCAGCACCAGAGTACTGCCGCAGACCGGGCAGGTGGAAGGAATCTTCCAGACAGGGTTTCCAACCTCGTTCTTCTCCACCACAGCCTCAACCGCTGGAATAACATCGCCACGCTTGGAGACTGTAACTTTGTCTCCTACTGCCAGTTCAAGCATATCGATATAATCCTGGTTATGGAGCGTCACGTTGGAGACTGTGGAGCCGCTTACCAGAACAGGTTCTATACGGGCCACCGGAGTGATCCGGCCGGTGCGTCCCACCTGCACATCGATGCCCTTGATTACAGAGATTCCCTCGGGAGCCTGGAACTTGTAGGCTATGGCCCACCGTGGATGGTGGCCGGTGTAGCCCAGCTCCTCTCTCATCTTTATGTCATTAAGCTTGATCACAAGGCCGTCTATCTCGTAAGGAAGAGTTTTACGCTCCTCCCGCTCTTTCTCTATGTAGTCTGCTATCGCCTGGGAATCGCCGGCCGAGAACAGAGTTGTGCGGCTGTTCACCTTGAACCCCAGCTCTCTAAGCCTATCAAGCACCTGTTTATGGGTTGCCAGAGTATCTTTTTCGGGGAAGAATCCTTCGTAGATAAAGCTGTCCAGAGGTATCTCGCCTGCCTCGGAGCTCTTCTGCCGCCTCAATGTGCCGGAGGCCAGGTTGCGCGGGTTGGCATATGGTACAGCAAGGCGGTCATTCACCAAAGAGAAAGCCTCGAGAGGCAGATAAATCTCGCCCCGGGCTGTCAGGTCCACAGGCTCAGTCAGCTTCAGAGGAATGCTCTTTACAGTCTTCACATTTGCAGTGACATCGTTGCCTACAAAGCCGTTACCCCGGGTTGCCGCCTGCACTAAAAGGCCATCCTTGTAGGTCAGCACTATGGAGACACCATCTATCTTCTCCTCTGCTATGAACTCTGCTCTGCCGCAGTTTTTCTCTGTCTTGGAGACCCAGTTCATCAGCTCATCTTTGGAGTGGGTCTTGTCCAGGCTCAACACAGGGATTGCATGGACAACCTCGGCAAAGTCAGCCTCAAGGTCAGAACCTACACGGAGAGTGGGAGAATCGGGCTTCTTGAACTCCGGATACTTATTCTCCAGATCCTGAAGCTCGTCGAAGAGACGGTCGTACTCGGCGTCGGAGACAGAGGGTCGGGACTGTACATAATATTCATTCTGATACCTGCGCAGCAGGTCTGAAAGCTCGGCTATACGGGCTTCCGGCCCTTCCTTCACAGGTTTCTGAGGAACTTCGTTATCAAAATCAAAGAGCAGCTCACTCATTAAAAGCTTGCAAATGCATCGGGGAACCCGGCATCCCGGAAGTCGCCCAGGACATCCTCCTTGTCAGCAAGCGGAGCTGGTCCTGCAAGAACCCGGTAGCCTACATAGGTGGACATCTCCTTGCTCACAATAAGAACCGGATAGCTGGTCTGCACTGTGTATGCAATCTGCTCTGCATTGTCCAGGCTGGAGAAGAACCCGAGCTGCACATAGAAGGTTCCGGCCGGCTTAGGCAGGCTCTTGCCCACAGTGTCAGCAGAAACATATCTGGCCGCAGCCGGATCAACATCATCGGCAGCGATGAAAGCGATCACCTTATCCTTGATGCTTTCAAACACAGCTCCCTCTTCCTCCTGAGGAGCGGCAACTGCCGCAGGAGCAGAAGAAGGTCTGACTGCAGGTGCCGGGGTATTGCTCTGAGCTGGAGCTGTGGAGGCTGCAGGTGCTTTTTCCTCTGCCGGAGCAGTTGAGGCAGCAACGCCATCCGGAAGGAGCTGATAGCTCTTCTTTGCAACCGGAACAATCTTGTCCTGCTGCTTCTCAGGCTTAGCCGCAGATGCGGCCCTGATTACAGAAACCTGCACCACAGCGCTGTTCTTGCGCTTTATCCCTATCTTCAATGCAGCATCATAGGAGAGCACCATGAAGGAATCTGTTTTGTCCACAATATAGACATCAACTGATTTGCTGTTGGATTTATTGGTAACTTTTACTATGCTCCCTACAGCAATAGTGTCAGATGCCCCATAGTAGCCCCGGTCAGGGAACATGCCGGCCGGACACATAACTGCATCACCCTCCTGCACAACTTCGTCGGCAGACAGGAAACCACAACATAATACTAGTAGAATACATATAATAAAAGCAGTTGATTTTTTCATATAACTCTCCGATAATAGTATAAAGCAAAAACCGCTTTTTAACAAGCGAGGATATTATGGAAAGAATAAGGATTTTTGACACCACACTCAGGGACGGCGAACAGGCCCCCGGCGCAGCTATGAGCCCAGAGCAGAAACTGGACATTGCAGAGCAGCTGGCAAAGCTGGGTGTGGACAACATAGAGGCAGGTTTTCCGGTCTCATCACCTGTGCAGATGAAGGCAGTCAAGCTGATTGCCGAGAATGTGCGCACTACCGGTGTCTCTGCCCTTGCCAGGGCACTCCCTGCCGATATAGACGCCGCTGTCGAGGCTCTCAAAGGTGCGGCAAATCCACTTATCCATACCTTTATCGCAACCTCCCCCATCCACATGATGTACAAGCTCAAGAAGAGGGAGGATGAAGTCCTTTCCATGGCAGCCAAGGCGGTCCGCTATGCCCGCAGATTCACCGATCAGGTGGAGTTCTCCCCAGAAGATGCAACACGGAGCAACCCGGAGTTTCTCTTCAGAGTACTGGAAAAAGTCATTAACGCAGGAGCAAGGATCATCAATATCCCAGACACAGTGGGCTACACCACCCCGTCTGAATTCTATGCACTTATCCAAGCTATAAAGAACAATGTGCCGAACATCGACAAGGTTATCCTCTCAGTCCACTGTCACAATGACATGGGACTGGCAATAGCAAACACAATTTCAGGCATCCAGGCAGGCGCACGTCAGGCCGAGGTGACAGTGAACGGAATCGGGGAAAGAGCCGGAAATGCTTCTCTTGAAGAACTGGCCATGGTATTCAGCGTGCGCAAGGACCTGCTCCACTTCTCGACCGGAATCAACACAAAGCAGATCTACAACACTTCAAGGCTGGTGGCAAACACCATCAACTACCCTGTTCCGAAGAACAAGCCGGTGGTGGGCGAGAACATCTTTGCCCACGAGGCAGGTATCCATCAGGACGGAGTTATAAAGAACCGCGAGACTTACGAGATCATGTCCCCCGAAAGCATAGGCCGCGACCACAACGATATAGTCCTGGGACGCCACTCAGGCATAAGCGGATTCAAGAAACGGGTGCGGCAGCTGGGATTCAAGCTCACCTCCGACGAATTCAAGAAGATCTATCCTATCCTGCTCAAGACAGCAGACAGCAAGACCGAGGTCTATGATGAGGATATCATAGCAATCGTAAACGACGAGCTGGGAAAGAAGACCGACACAATGCGGATGAAATACTTCAGCATCCTGTCAGGCAACTCAGGAATATCTACCGCAACTGTTGAGATAGAGGATGCCAACGGGACAAAGCAGGAGGCAGCTATCGGCGACGGACCTATTTCTGCTGTGTTCAACGCCATAGACCGGGTGACCGGACTCCACGCTGTGCTTGAGGAGTTCCTTATCCAGGCAGTAAGCCCAAGCCGTCTGGCAGTCGGAGAGGCTTCGGTCATCATCAATGTGGATGGAAAGAAATTCTCTGGAAAAGGTGCTTCCACCAACATTCTGGAGGCAAGTGCCAAGGCATATCTGAACGCGCTGAATAAATCCAAGATAAGCAGCGAGAGCGAGGCAGAATGAAAAAGATAGAACTTTTCGACACCACACTCCGGGACGGAATCCAGGGAATAGATATCAACTTCAGCCTGGCAGACAAGATTCTGGCCACACGCAAGCTGGATGACCTGATGATAGATTTCATCGAGGGCGGTTTCCCCTCCTCCAACAAGAAGGATGCCCTCTATTTCGAGCGGATAAAGAAGGTGAAGCTGAACCATGCCAAGGTGGTAGCATTCGGCTTTACAAAGAATCCTAAGGATAAGACTGAGAAAGATCCTCATCTGCAGTCGCTTCTCAAGGCAGAGACCGAGTATGTGACCTTGGTTGGAAAAGCTTCCAGAGCCCACGCCGAGAAAGTCCTGGGGGTAGACCCGGAGAAGAACCTGGAGATGATATTTGAGTCGGTGAAATTCCTTGCTGACCATGGCTGCAAAGTCATCTTTGACCTGGAGCACTTCTTCGACGGTCTCCTGGTGGACAGGGAATATACACTCAGGACCATGGATATAGCCGCAGAGGCTGGTGCAGTACGTCTTGTGATGTGCGACACAAACGGAGGTATACTTCCTATGCAGCTGCACAAGACGCTCTCCAACATCGACCTTAAGAAATATCCACCTATCGGAGTCCATTTCCACAACGACTGCGGCACTGCAGTAGCAAACTCCCTGACTGCCATCGAGTTTGACAATATAGATCATGTGCAGGGAACCATAAACGGCTGGGGCGAGCGGTGCGGCAACACCAACCTGTGTGTTCTGGCGCCGGACATCTGCCTTAAGACCATGAACACTGTGAATGTGGCAGACGCTCTCCACCTTATGACCCATACTTCCCGCTATTTCTTCGAGCTGGCCAACATACTGCCAGACAAGCGGCAGCCTTATGTGGGCGAGGCAGCATTCAGCCACAAGGCGGGACTCCATACCGATGTTGTCCTCAAGTCAGGCAACCTGATAGAGCATGTGTCATCATCTGCTGTGGGCAACTACAGGCAGATCCTCCTTTCCGAGCTTTCGGGCAAATCGACAGTGCTTGCCAAGATGAAGAAATTCGGTGACTTCAACAAGAACAGCCCAGAGGTGCAGAAAGTGCTCAAGCTGCTCAAGAACAAAGAGGCTGCCGGCTATGAATACGAGGCTGCCGAGGCCTCCTTCATGCTCCTTATCGCAAAGTGCCTCAAGAAATATAAGCCTTTCATGGAGCTCAACAACTATCACCTTGAGTCGTTCAAGACTGGCGAGGCACCTGCCAAGACTGTAGCCCGGGTCTTCATGACCACTGCCACCAAGAATGTCATGGGAGCAGGAATCAGCGTAGGTCCTGTGGATGCCCTGAATGTGGCGCTGCAGGGAGCATTGCAGCCGCTCTACCCGTTCCTCAAGAGCATCTCCCTTATCGACTATAAGGTAAGAATCTACGACCCTCAGTCAGCGACAGCAGCAAAGGTAAGGGTACTTATCCGGTCTTCCGACAAGAAGCAGGAATGGGATACAATAGGCGTATCAGAGAACATAATCGAGGCTTCCTGGGAGGCAATGGTGGACAGCCTGGATTATTATTATAATTTTTTAAAAGATAAAGACAGTTGACAATTATCTGTCAATTATGTAATGTTAATTGTCTTTGCCCGGTGGTGTAATTGGCAACACACGAGATTCTGGCTCTTGCATTTGGGGTTCAAGTCCCTACCGGGCAGGTAGAAATTGATGGTCCCCTCGTCTATTGGTTAGGACATGAGATTCTCATTCTTAAAAGAGGGGTTCGACTCCCCTGGGGACTATCTTTTTTTATTTCTCGTCAAAGGAGAATATCATGAAAAAATTAATCATATTTATTACTGTAATCTTTACATTTTCTATTCTTGCACCAACTTTTGCATTCTCAGAGGAAGGTAAGGCAAAAAAATTCTGGCTTCAGACCAAGCAGAGCGTAAAGGAAGCTGGCCAGGACATCAAAGAAGGTACCAAGAAAGCTGGCAAAGAGATCAAGGAAGGCAGCAAGGACGCTGGCAAGCAGATCGGCGACAAGGCTAAGTCAGAGGAAAAGAAAGGCGAAGCTAAAGCCAAGAAAGATGTAAACGACGCAAAGAAAGAATTCAGCAACTGATTTGAACTTCTACAATTCACTTATAGATTCACTGCCAGATGAGCCTTTTCTCTTGGGGAAAAGGCTCAAAAAACATTTCTCGGTATTAGTCCCATTCATCGGCAGCAATAAAGAATCACTGCTCTTCGAGCTCAGGGCAAAAGGTATCCGCCAGTCTGGGGAGATATGCTTTCCGGGCGGTATGGTGGAAAATGGAGAGACTCCCGAGGAGTGTGCCATCCGGGAGACTGTGGAGGAGCTGGGAATAGAGCGTTCCCAGGTTGAGATTACCGCAAAAGCAGGCTGTATCGTCTCCCACAGAGATGCCATAATCCATGTCTTTATCGGGGTGCTGCACATAGAAAGCCTGGCAGAGACATCACCCAATAAAAAAGAGGTGGCAGAGATTTTCGCAGTGCCTGCCCCATTCTTCACAGAGACAAAACCAGAGATATACCAGGTGGAATCCTACACCGAGACCGGCAGCTTCCCTGTCAAGGAACTGGGTCTGCCCAAGCGCTACTACGGCTCATGGGCAAACGGGAAGCGGAATATCTATGTCTATAAATACGGCGATAAAGTCATCTGGGGTCTTACCGCCGCAATCCTATACGAGCTTATCAGTCTCTTGTAAGACTGTGGTACTTGATCCGATGCGGCTGATCTGCATCGATTCCAAGACGCTTCTTCTTATTCTCCTCGTACTCTGAGAAGTTGCCCTCGAACCAGAACACCTTGCTGTCTCCCTCGAATGCCAGTATATGGGTACAGATACGGTCCAGGAACCACCGGTCGTGGCTTATTACTATTACACAGCCGGCAAAGTTCAGGATACCCTCCTCCAGAGCCCGCATGGTGTTTACATCCAGGTCGTTGGTAGGCTCGTCCAGAAGCAGCACATTGGCTCCCTCCTTAAGCATCATGGCCAGCTGGACACGGTTCCGCTCACCGCCCGAAAGAACACCGGTAAGCTTCTGCTGGTCTGCGCCGGAGAAATTGAAGCGCGCCACATAGGCACGGGCATTGATCTCCCTGTTTCCAAGCTTGATAATCTCGTTTCCTCCGGAGATCACATCGTATATTGATTTCTTCGGATCAACCTTCTCGCGGGTCTGCTCCACATATGCCAGTTTAACTGTCTCACCAAGGGTGATGGTGCCGGAATCTGGCTTCTCCTGCCCTGTTATCATCTTGAAGAGTGTGGTCTTACCTGCACCGTTAGGGCCGATCACACCTATGATTCCGCCGGCCGGCAGGTTGAAGCTCATGTTCTCAACCAGCACTCTGTCGCCATAGCTTTTGGTCACATTGTCTGCCACAATTACCTTGTCACCAAGCCGTGGCCCTGCAGGAATGTAGATCTGGAGATCCTTGTCACGCTGCGCGCTCTCCTGCTTAAGAAGGTTCTCATAGGCATTGATTCTTGCCTTGGATTTATCGTGTCTTCCCTTAGGGCTCATGTGGATCCACTCAAGCTCTCTCTTAAGGGTCTTCTGACGTTCAGTCTCCTGCTTCTCCTCCTGAGCTAAGCGCTTCTCCTTCTGCTCGAGCCAGGATGAGTAGTTGCCCTTCCATGGAATCCCCTTGCCGCGGTCAAGCTCAAGAATCCAGCCTGCCACATTGTCCAGGAAGTACCGGTCGTGGGTTACTGCAATAACAGTGCCTTCGTACTGCTGCAGATGGTGCTCTAGCCATGCTACAGTCTCAGCATCCAGATGGTTTGTAGGCTCGTCCAGCAGGAGGATATCGGGTTTCTGCAGAAGGAGGCGGCACAGTGCAACACGGCGCTTCTCACCTCCGGAGAGGACTGCAATCTTGGTATCCTCAGGAGGACACCGGAGTGCATCCATAGCCAGCTCCAGCTTGGAATCAAGGTCCCAGGCGCCAATGCTGTCCAGCTTCTCCTGAACCTCTCCCTGTCTTGCCAGGAGCTTGTCCATCTCGTCGTCAGTCATCTCCTTGCCGAATGACTCGTTTATCTCATCATATTCCTTAAGGAGCGCAACTGTCTCAGCGACACCCTCCTGAACCACTTCCTTCACAGTCTTCTCAGGATCCAGCTTAGGCTCCTGCTCAAGGTATCCGATGGTGTATCCAGGCGCTACAACAGTCTCGCCGTTGAACTCCTTGTCCACTCCGGCAAGAATCTTCAGAAGGGAAGATTTACCTGCGCCGTTCAGACCCAGGACTCCGATTTTTGCTCCATAGAAGTAGGAAAGATAGATATCCTCAAGAATCTTTTTCTGGTTGTATGATTTGCTCACCCTGATCATCGAGTAGATAATTTTGTTCTCTTCTGTTGCCATAGTTTCTCCTTTTGGTCAGATTGAAATATCAGTTATCCTGAAGCCTTTCTTCCCCAGGAATCTCTTCTCTTTCTCCACAGTCTGCCGGCCTGCTATCGAGACCAGGACAGCACTGTCAGATACAGTTCTCAGCGAAGCTGCTGACTTGATTATATCATGGACTGTAAGATTTAAAAGTATCTTGCGCCGTTTTTTCTTGAGTTCACTTGTCAGCCCCTTTATATCACGTATACATTCCTCAAGGGCACGGGCTCCAGGTGTCTTCGGCCTCAGATCCCGTCCAACCAGAGTTATCACAGCCTGCTCCAGGGCAGATTCAGGGATACCATGCTCTGCGGCGTAATCAAGGGACTTGATGAAATTCTTGAATGTCTTTTCCAATGATGGATCACGATAGGATGTGAAGATGAAAAGCCTGTCTATGAAATCTGACATTGCAGAGACTCCATAGGCGCCTCCCTCCATACGCACAGTCTCCCATAGCCGCCCTGTGGTAAGGATGTGGGAGAGGACTGCCTCTGCCACCATATCAAGATTCTCCTGCTTCTCCTGAACCCGGAAGGCCATGGCATTGTAGTTCACCAGTGCGCTGGTGGAGAAGCATTCCAAATCAAGTTCGGAAACAAAAGGCTTTGCTGATGGAACTAAATCGGAAGGAGCAGAATTGAACAGTGTCTCAAGGTATGACACATATCCATCAATATCCCAGTCCGAAGAGGCTGCAACGCTGATTATCCGGCTCTGGCTGAAGATGAATTTCTGAAGATCGGAAAGGATCTCTGCCACCTGCTTCATCTGCTTCTCATCATCGGTATCAAGACCCTCAAGGAACTTAAGCTGCGGCAGGCCGCTCCAGATATCAGTCATGTGGGAAGATTCAGAGAGCTTTCCTGTGGCAGCCATCATGGCTATGTTGTTGCCGTTGTCAAAGATCTCCTCCTTAAGGTCATTCCTAAGGCTGATTATCACATTCTTGAGGCGCTCAAGGTCGGTCACCTGCCCCTGCTGCGCCATCTGCATCATGAACTTTGCCGCATCATAAGTCTTCTCCTCCAGAGAGGCGAAGTGGATCATAAGACGCTTAAGGACAGGAGCATCCAGACATGGCTCGCAGAAAGTGGTTATAAACCAGCTGCCGGCAAGAGTATCCATACGGGATGTCACATCATAGTATGGCATCCCAGGGAGGCCCACCTCCTCAAGAAGCCCGTTCAGGAGCGGCATATAGATGAGTTGCCCGTCGCCCAAAGCAGAGGCGTCGAAGAAAAGGTCGGTGTATACAATGCCGCCGGTAAAGAGATGGTTCTTATAGATGATGTCGCTGCCCAAAACCGATTTCACAAAGGTGGGGTTCTCTATGTCGTAAGGGATATCGGCCTTATGCAGAACCGGAATTTTTTTCAGCTCTTCTGGGCTGTCAGAGCTTTTCTTATATTCCTCGAAAAGTGTGCTGTCTGCATCCGATGCCTCCCCGCCCGGAAGCCGTTCCTGGGGCTCGGGCCCCGGGAACACAGAGACAAGGCTTTGGTGGCGGTTTGCTATAAGCTCGCTCTGTATGAACTTGTTGAAGAGAGTGCTGTCGGCTTGGTATGCCGCCTTGAGCCGCCCGAAAGCCGCCTCTGTGCACAGCGTTGCTGTGGGGCTTCCGGCGTAGAGCCAGCCCGGCATTATGCGTCCCAGGAGCACCATGCCGAACCGCACCTTAAGCTCCTTGCGCCTGAAGTCTGCCTTGCTCAGGGCTGCCTCTACCAGAGCGCTGTCTATCGGCCCCGCGGCTATATCCTTAAGCTGCTCCTCTATAAAAGTCTCAAACTCTCCTACCCGTTCCTTCTCTATCCCGCGCACTCCGACACAGAACACAGTCTGCCGTATGCCGGAATAGACTCCGGTGACAGAGGCAACATCCTCGGCTATGTCAGATTCCACAATGCGCCTGTATAAAAGGGATGACGGATTATCTAGAAGTATATCGGAAAGAATCCGGGCCTTGATATTGTAGTCGACATCAACTGTCTCCCTGCAGAGCCAGCTTAAGGAAGCACTGCCACCATCTGCATCCTCAGAGGCAGGACATGTGGTATCGAATCTGAAAGGCTTTTCATATTTTTTCTGCAGCGGCACGCAGGGGCTCTGCCCTGTGTCGGAATCAAAGCGGTACAAGAACTCGTTTTCCAGGAACTCAAGCTGCTTCTCGGTATCAATGTTTCCATAAAGGAAGATGCGGCAGTTGGATGGGCTGTAATACTTCTTGTGGAAAGCCAGGAACTGCTCGTATGTCAGCTCTGTTATGGCATCGGGCACACCGCCTGAATCGTATCTGTAGGCTGTGTCGGGGAACAGGGTGCGCCGGGAATACTCATCCAGTATGGCAGCCTGGTCGCTGTAACTCCCCTTCATCTCGTTGTAGACAATACCCTGCCACTCAAGCTTTCCATCGGGGTTCTTCTCAAGGCGTATCCCCTCCTGCATGAAAGTCTCCTTGCGGAGCAGCGGGAAGAATACCGAATCCCCGTACACCTTCATCAGGTTGAAGTAGTCCTTCTCCACCACAGTGGATGCAGGATACACGGTGCGGTCTGGGTAGGTCATTGCGTTCAGGAATGTGTAGACACTCCCCTTCAGAAGCTGGAGGAAAGGATCCTTCACTGGAAAGTGCTCAGACCCGGCCAGCACAGAATGCTCCATTATATGGGCTGTGCCGCAGTTGTTCTCCGACGGAGTCTGGAATATGAATGCAAACAGGTTCTCGGGGTCCGAGTTCTTGACATGGAAGATCTGGCACCCTGTCCTTTTATGTTTATAGAAAAAGCCGGTAGAGTTGTACTCCGGCAGGTCAGTTGTCGAAATAAGGCTGAATATCTCAGAAATGTTCATGTATTAGTTATATCAAAAAATATAAGAAAAGACCACAACAAAAACTTTTTCAAAATTTTTTTCTCAAAAATTGAAGCAAAATGAACAATTTTGTTGTCTATATTGGTAAAACGCAAGCAGGTAAAAGCAGCAATATACCTGGTTGACATATACACGTAAAAGAGGTATACTATGATAAAGAGCTTTGCTGATAGAGAAACACAAAGGATATATTATCAGGAGAAATCTCTTAAGTTTCCAGATTCTATTCAGAAGATTGCATTGAGAAAACTGATAATGATTGACAATGCGGAGAAGCTGGATGACCTAAGGATTCCTCCAGGCAATCACCTGGAGCTGTTACATGGAAATAGAACGGGACAGTACAGCATACGGATAAATGACAAATTCCGTATATGTTTCCGAGAACATCTAGGTGATTTTTATGACCTGGAGATTGTCGATTATCATTAGGAGAAAAAGATGAAGAAACATATTGAAACACCTAAAATGGGAGAGATCTTAAAAGAAGAGTTCATGAAGCCGTTCAAGCTCTCAGCATATAAACTGGCGCAGGGAATAAATGTTCCAGTATCAAGGGTGCAGGACATACTCCATGACCGGCGCAAGATAACTGTTGACACATCACTGCGACTTGCTAAGTACTTCGGAGTATCTGACAGCTATTTTCTCAACATTCAGAACGATATTGATATCCGCAACGCCAAATATGAGCTTGAAGATGAGATAGCAAAGATCCAGACTTTCGCTCTGGCTTAAACACATCTCTCCACGCCAATATGCAGAATATGCATAAAATAGAACTCTTCAAGGGGTACTGTACAATTGACTTTATTCGATTTTCCCTTGATTTTGCTAAAAATTGCAGAAATTATCTCTTTTTTGTAGAAATTTCCGTCAGAAAATGCAAAAAAAGCTATATTTATAAATATGCAGGAATTGCATAAAAACTTCTTCATAGCTTCTCCACAAAAGAAAGGCACTCCATTTCGGAGTGCCTCTCTATAATACCTTAGTATTGAACTTATTTCTCGGCAATCAGCAGAGTCTTTGCATCCAGCATAAGCTTGATGTCGCCCTCCACATCGCCGCCCTCGTCCTTGACAACCTTCATCTGGATGACATCGTTCTTGAACCGCAGGGAGATGATGATATCAACATCGTCCTTGAACTTTGTAAGCTCCACAGGGAAGTCGTTTGCATCGAAGATAACGTCGTCTGCCTTGAGCGATGCGCTGATCCAGATCTCCACATTCATCTTCTTCGCAAAATCCTTAAGGAGGTCCAGGTCTGCCTTGGTTGCCTTCTGGAAGTTGTAGCCGTCTACGATGATTGTGTCGGCCTTGAAGTTGCCCGGTCCGATCATTGCCTCGAGGCTTGCCAGGATCTGCCTGTCAACAATGCCGTCCTGAACAAAGCTCATGATCACGCGGTTCTTCATGGTCTCTTCCTTGAGCTCCGCAACGTTCTCAACCTTCTTGGCCGCTGCCAGCTCGTTGAAAAGATCCTCGTACCAGCTGATTATGTAGTCAGTCCGCTTGGAGAATGAGACATGGAGCACCTGCTTTCCCTCAAGCAGCTTCTCGATGGCGATATGAACAAGACATGCTGTCTTTCCCACACCCTTCTTGGATGCGATCACAGTAACCTTGCCCTTGTCAAGTCCGCCCTTCACGCTCTCCTCAAGAACACGCAGCGGGCTTTTGCTTGTAAGTATTGATTTATCCATAGCTCTTCTCCTTATTTTTTATTCTGTTCCTGATACTTCTTGATAAGCTCTTCAGAAACAGACTTTGGAACTTTTCCATACTTCTGGAATTCCATGGTGAACTCAGCCTTTCCCTGGGTAAGGGAACGGAGAACTGTTGAATATCCGAACATCTCAGAGAGCGGAACCTCTGCCTCGACATGACAGATCGCGCCGTCCTCAACTGAGGAGACAATCATACCACGCCGCTGGTTGATGCTGGCGAAGATATTGCCCTGGAACTCGGTAGGACCCTCTACAGAGACCTTCATGATAGGCTCCATGATCTCCGGTGCGGCCTTCATATAAGCTTCCTTGAATGCGCCCATAGCTGCCAGCTGGAATGCCATATCGGAGGAGTCGACCGGGTGGGACTGACCGTCGTTTACTGTAACCTTTACCCCTACAACAGGGAACTTGATCAGCTGACCTTTGGCAAGGGAAGCCTGGAAACCTTTGTCGACAGCAGGGATATACTCGGTAGGAATCTTTCCACCCTTGACCTCGTTTACGAACTCGTAGTTCTTGCCCTCTTCGTTAAGCGGCTCGATGAATCCGCATACCTTACCATACTGACCTGAACCGCCAGACTGCTTCTTGTGTGTGTACTCGAAGTCTGCCCTCTTGGTTATGGTCTCGCGGTATGCAACCTGAGGTGCACCTGTGGTAACCTCGGCCTTGTACTCTCTCTTCATTCTCTCCACATAAACATCCAGGTGGAGCTCGCCCATTCCGGAGATGATAGTCTCGTTGGATTCCTCATCCACATAGCAGCGGAATGTCGGGTCCTCTTTTGTGAACCGGTTTATAGCCTTTGCCATGTTGTCTGCAGCCTTCTTGTCCACCGGCTTGATGGAGAGCGAGATAACTGCATCAGGAACATACATGGATGTCATTGAGTAGTTGAGGGATGGATTACAGAATGTGTCGCCTGAGGCACAGTCAACGCCGAACAGAGCCACGATATCTCCGCAGCCGCCTTCGCTTATATCTTCCATTGTGGAGGCATGCATCCTGATAAGACGTCCGACCTTGAATTTTTTCTTGGATCTTGTGTTATAAAGCTCGTCGCCTTTCTTAATCACGCCCTGATAGATTCTGATGTATGTGAGCTGACCGTACTGTCCGTCCTCAAGCTTGAACGCAAGGGCCACAGTAGGCATTCTCGGATCTGACTTGAGGATTATCTCCTTCTCGCCGTCATCCAGATCAAGGGCTGTGTTCTCAACATCCTCAGGTGCAGGCAGATAGCGCACTACTGCGTCCAGAAGAGGCTGGATACCTTTGTTCTTATATGCGGATCCCATGAATACAGGAACCAGTTCCCGTGCCAGAACACCTTTGCGCACTGCCTCGTGGATCATCTCCTGAGGAATCTCTTCGCCGTTCAGGTATGCTTCTGCAAGCTCGTCGGAGAACATGGATGCAGCATCAAGCATAAGCTCCCTCTTCTCCTCTGCCTCGTCCTTGAGGTCTGCAGGGATATCTTCCTCCACAACATCAAGACCGTTGTCGCCGCGGAAGTAGATAGCCTTCATCTTCACCAGGTCGACTACGCCCTCAAGTTTGTCCTCGAGTCCTATAGGAATCTGCATGAGCACAGAGTTCAGACCCAGCTTGTCGTGGAGCTGCTCCTTTACCTTGTATGGGTTTGCACCGGTTCTGTCGCACTTGTTGACAAATGCCAGGCGTGGAACCTTGTACCGCTTGAGCTGACGGTCTACTGTTATAGACTGTGACTGGACACCGCCGACAGAACAGAGGACCAGGATAGCTCCATCCAGTACTCTGAGGGAACGCTCAACTTCTACAGTGAAGTCTACGTGGCCCGGGGTGTCGATTACGTTGATAGGGGTACCTTTCCATACTACATTTGTCGCTGCAGATGCAATGGTGATTCCTCTCTCACGCTCCAGCTCCATTGAGTCCATGGTGGCGCCTACGCCGTCTTTTCCATGCACCTCGTGGATAGCGTGTATCTTGTTGCAATAGAAGAGGATACGCTCAGAAAGAGTTGTCTTTCCGGAATCGATATGCGCGCTGATACCGATGTTTCTTAATTTTTTCTCAAGATCCATAATTATTTCCTTTATTCGCAAAATAATACAAATTCTGCAAGGTTTTTTCAATACATATATTGATATTTTTAATAACAAAAAATATAGTGACTATACACTTTTACGACGGAGAGAGAATATGTTTGTTGTTTGCCTTGACCTCGAGGGAGTCTTAGTACCTGAAATCTGGATCAATGTGGCCGAGAAGACCGGGATAGAGAAGCTCAGGCTCACCACCCGCGACATCCCCGATTACGATGTCCTTATGAAGGGAAGAATCGAGATTCTCAAGGAGCATGGCCTTACACTTAAGGATATCCAGGATGTTATCGCCACAATGAAGCCGCTGGACGGCGCCAAGGCTTTTATGGATGAGCTCAGGACATTCACCCAGGCAGTGATTCTTTCCGACACCTTTGACCAGTTCGCACAGCCCCTTATGAAGCAGCTGGCATGGCCTACCATTTTCTGCAACACGCTGATTGTTGACGACAAGAATATGATAACCGGCTACAAACTGCGGCAGAAGGATGGAAAGAAGCATGCGGTGGAGGGCTTCCACTCCATGAACCTCAAGGTGTTCGCATCCGGCGATTCCTACAACGACCTTTCCATGATAAAAGAGGCTGACGGAGGAATGCTCTTCTGCCCTCCACAGCGGATTGTGGACGAGAACCCCACCATCGGTGTGGCCCACAATTACGATGAACTTTTAGCTGGAATAAGAAAGACTATCGATCAGTGCCGCTGAAAGGCGAATAGGCAAAAAAAAAGCGAACCTTTCGGTTCGTCTTCCCAGTTTTCAGAATCCCAAGCAGTGAGCTGCTACCGCAACTGCGAGCACTGCTGCCATCACTAATACTGCGCGTCCTGTAATCTTCATCATTTCAGGAGCTGGTACAAGGAATGCATACATCATTCGCTTTACCTCCTTTTGTCTAAGGATATTTTTCAAAAAACTCAATACACTATTAATATACGGCAAATTTCTATATAAAGTCAACACCTTTTTTTTGACAAATAAAAAGAGGTATACTATTATTGGTTAAAGGAGGAATGTCATTTGTCTATTCTGTTTGTAAGTGTGCTTATGCTTTCCTACTTTCTCCTGCTGCTTACAGTATCGCGGCTGGTGTCCAGGAAAGAGAGCTCAAACGAGGCTTATTTCCGCGGGAACCGCAGGTCTCCATGGATCGCTGTCGCCTATGGAATGATCGGGACTCTCCTTTCGGGTGTCACATTCATGTCTGTCCCGGGATATGTCCGGCAGAGCCAGTTCACCTATCTCGGCGTGGTGGCCGGGAATTTCATCGGATTCTTCATAATCGCATTCATCCTTCTTCCTCTGTATTACAGGCTGAACCTCACCTCTATCTACAGCTATCTCGGGAACAGGTTCGGAGTAAGGACTCAGACCACAGGGGCATTCCTATTCATGCTCTCAAGGCTTATCGGCTCTGCGCTGAGGCTCTATATCGTGGTGTTTGTCCTCTACGAGGCGGCCTTCAAAAAATCGGGCCTTCCCTTCTGGGTTCTGGCGGCAATCATCCTGTTCCTAATACTTCTCTATACCTTCAGGGGCGGAATCAAGACTGTGGTGTGGACCGATGTCCTCCAGACAACCTGCATGCTCCTTGCCATAGCAGGAATCCTATACGTTCTTAAGACAGGGCTTGGATCAACTTTCTCCGCAGCCTTCAAGAAAGCAGGCGAGGCGGGGATGATGAGAATATTTGACAGCGACTGGAGATCTGCCACCTTCTTCTGGAAGCAGATTGCATCAGGTATCTGCATCAGCATCACTATGACTGGACTTGATCAGGATATGATGCAGAAGAACCTCTCCTGCCGGAGCCTGCGGGAATCCCAGAAGAACATGTCTTTCACCGCCACGCTGTTTGTCTTGATCAATGTCCTCTTCCTCGGACTCGGAATACTGCTCCTCTCCTATGCGGAGAACAACCATATTGTCCTGCCGCAGAAGTCTGATGCTATTTTCTCGACTATCGCGCTGTCGGCCGGGCCGGTCTCTGCCGTCCTCTTCATGCTGGGTCTGGTGGCGGCAGGTTATTCCAGCGCAGATGGCACAATCGCAGCCCTCACCACATCATTCTGTGTCGATGTCATCGGCTTCGAGAAGCGCTCCGACCTCTCCGAGGAGAAGAAGGTCAGGCTGCGCAAGATTATGCATGTGGTTTTCACAACCTGTTTCTTTATCATAATAGTAGGTTTCAGGCCGTTCCATTCCGATTCCCTTATCTCCACAATCTTTGTCATAGCAGGCTACACCTATGGTCCGCTCCTCGCCCTTTTCTGCTTCGGCATGATGCTTAAAAAGCGGAGAGTATTTGATAAGGCTGTTCCATTCATCGCAGTCATTTCGCCTGTCGCAAGCTATCTGATAAACCGCTACTCAAAGGAGCTTCTGTTCGGATACACCTTCGGTTTTGAGATTCTTCTCTTGAATGCGCTGCTGGCCTTCGCCGGCCTGCTGCTTTTCAGCAGAAAGGAAGATTGAAAGGCTCAGAACTTATACCCAAATAGGCGGAGCATGTCTTTCCTGTCTTTCTTATCGGCATCGCCCTCTACACCCTTCGGCGAGAATCCGTCGATAACGCCCAGGATGCCTCTGCCCTGCTCCGATTCTGCAAGTATAATCTGCAGCGGATTGGCAGTTGCGGCAAAGATGTTGACCACCTCGCCGCAGGCCTGGATCTGCTTAAGGATATTGATAGGGAACGCCTTCTTTATAAGAAGATAGAAGGTGTGGCCTGCGCCGGTTGCCAGGGCATTCTCCTTGGCAGCCTCTACAAGAGCCGGCTCGTTGCCGCCGGTGCGGACAAGGCATGGGCCTGAGGCCTCGTTGAAAGCCAGGCCGTACTGGATGCCGGGCACTGCGGAGACAATGATCTCCTCAAGGTCTTCCACTGTCTTAATAAAGTGGGACTGCCTCACGATAATATTTGAATCCTCAGGGATCACTGCCTGAACAGCCTTGATTTTGATCTCCATACTCACCTCACTTCTGCTTGTCAGCAAGGATAATGTCAAGGTTAAGCTCGCAGGCTGCACATGGCACCTGGATGCCCCAGTTCTCAAGGACAACAGGGTTTATCTCGCCCATGATTCCAACCTCTTTTCCACCTGAGATGACCTTTGCACAGCGGCCTGTTATGAACCGCGGATCCTCGGCCTCCTTAAGTGAATATTCTGCTCCGATGTAGTAGAACAGCGCTGTGATCTGGGAGTTCAGGGAGTTGAATGTTGTATCCTTGTCGGCAGAGAGCAGGCCCAGCGCATTTATGGTGCTTACGCCGTAGTTCTCCTCCGGGTTGATGAGCGCTATCTTTCCGATCTCGAAAATGTTATGCGGATACACTGCGTTGCTGGAAATCGATTCGGAATCCAGGAGGCATGGCAGTACAGAGGGCCGCACAAACTCGAAGTTCTCGCTCATCGGGTTTGCGATCTGAACAACCTTCTCCGGAGTTATGTTCATCTTCTGGATGAAGTCCTTTGCAGAGCCCAGATAGCAGTATGTCATCTCCTGATACCCCAGTCCCACCATGATATTCTTGACCTGGCGGCCGAACTGAGATTCGTCAGAGATCTTTCCCTTTGTGAAGTCAGAAGGCATCTCTGGGACAAAGTTCTTGAGGTTCCTTCCTATCATGATGTCTTCGATAGCATCCACAGAGTGGAGGAAGTCGTTTCTGTATTCAGGCGGATAAACTGTGATGATGTCGCCGTCAACCTTTGTCTTGCTTCCCATCTTCTGGCAGTACTTTGCAGCCTCATCAGCTGTGAACTTCTCGCCCAAAAGCTTGTTCACATAGGCTACATCCACAGTCACAGGTTCCTGGAAGTAATATGGAATAGTCATCTCTCTTCCAAGCGGTGTGTCATAAGGATATACAACCTTTACAGGGAGGATCTCGAAGCCGGAGTCATACAGGTCACATGCCACGATAGATGCTGAGAGGACCAGGGATGGCATGTCTGTACCGGTGATCTCGACCACCAGATTCTTGTCTCCAACCTCCACTGCGCCGCTCTCGTTTGAGTTGATGACAGGAGGCATACTCAGGGTGTTGCCCTCGCAGTCGGTGATGTATGGATAGCCTGGGAAATCCTTGATTATATGGCCGAACTCCACTCCCTTGGGGTGCTTCTCCAGAATCTCGCGGAGTGTCATCTTCTCGGTGAATCCCAATGGTGCAAACTTGGTCTTGTCAGGATCTGCGGCATAGTACTTGAGAGGGAATTTGAGCATATCGCTGCGGAAAACGCCCATTGCTATGGACTTTCTCTTGCGTCCGTAGTTCCAGCACAGCTTCTCCTGGGTCTGGATAATATCCTTGAGCCCTTCGTCAGAAATACCTTCCTTGCCCTTTGCCATGAAGCAGACCTCGTACGGGCGGTAATCCTTGATGGATGGATCCACGTGGACTTCCCTTCCGCCATTGTCCTTGATATCTCCCTTTCTGGAGAAGAACGGATACTCCGGGATCTTTCCGCCGAGATACAGCTTCAGAAGACGGCCGAAACCGGCTGTAGACCAAAGGTCAGGGCGGTTTGTATCGTTAAGCTCGATCTTGAGGATATCTCCATCCTCCTCGTCAAGCTCGGCCTTGGCACACTGGATCAGGTCTATGAACTCCTGTCCTGTGACCTTTTTTCCCATATATTTGTAAAGAGCGTTTGCAGAAACTTCAATCTTTGGCATCTTATTTACTCCTTCTTAAGCGGACATTCTCGATATCAGGGGAGAAGAGCTCCCGCAGGTCGTTGAGTCCAAGTGACATCAGGGCCATTCTGTCGATTCCGATACCCCATGCCAGAACAGGCACATCCACATTCATCGGCTTGGTCACCTCCGGCCGGAAGATTCCGGCGCCGCCCAGCTCGATCCAGCCAAGCACAGGGTGCTTCACATGGATCTCCACCGATGGCTCGGTGAACGGGAAGTAGCCCGGCACATACATAACCTCGGTGGCTCCGGCAAACTCGACTGCGAACATCTTCAGAAGTCCCAGAAGCGTCTTCATGTTCACATCCTTGCCCAGCACAATTCCCTCGGTCTGGTAGAAGTCGGAAAGGTGTGTGGCATCCACTTTGTCGTAGCGGAAGCACCGTGCGATTCCGAAGTATTTGCCCGGTATGTTGGCCTTGTGGAGCTGCTTCGCAGAGAGCACTGTTCCCTGGCTCCGCAGGATAAGGCGGCGGGTGAAGTTACGGTCGAACTCGTAGCCCCAGCCACGGCTTCCTGTCTTCCAGCCGTTCTTGTGCACTTCTGCCACACGGTCCAGGTATGGCTGCTCTATCTCTTTTGCCATTGTCGGCGATTTTACCTGATATACGTCATGGATATCGCGGGCTGCGTGGAACTGTGGCATGAAGAGGGCATCGCAGTTCCAGAACTCGGCCTCAACCAGCGGTCCGTCGTACTCTTCAAAGCCCAGGGATACCAGCTTGTCCTTGATGCTGTCAAGGAATACGGTGTATGGGTTGTGGCGGCCTATGATAAGCCGTGCAGGAGGTGTGTTGACATTGTAGCTGCGGAAAGTCTTGCCTTTCCAGTCGCCCTTCTTGAGCATCTCCGGGGTAAGAACGCCGATCTCGTCGCCTGTAACGCCCTTGTCCTGGAGCATCTTCTTTGCCTCAAGGCCGGCAGGGGTGAACTCGTAGACCAGGTCCTCCCTTTCGATAACCTTGAACGGAGCGGCTGCAGCACCACGCTTCTTGCTGATGCCGGCCATAGCCTTCTTCTCCTCGTCAGAGAGGTCTGAGTCCAGAATCTGGTTTCCTTTATCAAGGAGTGCTCTCACAGCCTTCATGGAGGTGGAAAGCTCGCCGTTTTTCACAGAAGCCTTCTTCTCGGCATCCATAGCCAGAATTCCCTCTTTGGAAAGCTGACCGAATGCAGTTCCCACATCCTTGTTCTCAAGTCCCAGCGCCTGTGCGATCTCAGGAAGGCTCATAGCCCCCTTCTCCTTCACCAGGTTCAGGATGCGCTCGGCAGGGGTTCCCTTTGCCTTATATTCAGCTCCAAGCTCAGTAAGCTCGTAGATAGTCCTTAATGTCCTGCTCTTCTCCTTGATAAGCTCCTTGCCCGACAGCCAGCTGAAGATCTGGTTGCTCTGGCTCTCGAAGCCCAGCTGGGATCCAATCTGCTCTGCAGTGATCTCGTCTCCCTTATAGTTGAGAAGAACTTTGATTTCCAATGGATGAAGATTCTTTATGTCAATGTCCATTTTTTATCTCCTGTCCCTCCATTATAGAAAAAAACAGTGGTTTATAGAAGAGATTTAATAATAAAATAATTGTTTTATATTAAAGGTTATGATACTATTCTCTCTCGGGGGTTTATCACCATGAAAGTTTACGATTTTGACGAGACTATGTTCACCGGCGACTCAGAGGACCGGTTCTTCGATT
>JAGCPA010000059.1 GCA_017642445.1 Spirochaetia bacterium | reverse complement strand
GAAATGTGCTCTGTGGCGCTGCGCATTATTGCCCCGGCCATGCCCCTTATTTCCCTGATGTTATTGTTTGGAGTCTACTATTCTGTCACCGGGCATCTGGGAACCACCATGCTCATAGCTCTGGTGCGGAACCTGGTTTTTGCCACACTGTTCCCGGTGGCGCTGGGAAGCCTCTGGGGAATACCTGGTATCTGGATTGGAATGCTTCTCTCCTATGCGCTTACCTTTATCCTGTTTGTCTTCATTCTTTTACACAAGCATGGCAAGAAATTCCCGCTCCTTCTGGAGAAGAAGGATATTGTCTCCAGGGACGATATGCTTACAGTTGCAAGCCTTATGGAGATACGGAACTGGGCAGGCAGGGAGTGTGATAAGCGGAAAATCTCATCTGCAGTCAAGACAAAGCTTGAGGTGATGATTGAGGATCTTGGGATGCTCATAATCGAGAAGAACAAGAAGCATCCTGTCCTTATAGAAATCACCATCAGCTTTAAGAAAGATATCAAAGTGGTTATCCGTGATGACGGCGTTCTCTATGATGCGACAGATCCAGATTCGGCCCTCTCTTTCCGCAGCATGTTTGTCGCAGGACTGCTCCGTAACGGCGCAAGGGCTGCATATCTTTATACTCAGAACTACAACCGCAATGTGTTCAGCCTTGACAACAAGAAAGAGGAAAGGGACAAGCTTTGAGAAAAGTTTTCTGCCATCGGAAATTTTATTCTATGATGATCTCAGCTTCCATTATGCTGGCCCTGCTTGTGCTGGCAGAGATGGTGGATGTCCTTATCGCAGGACACCTTTTCACCGGCCGTTCCATAAGCAGTGTGCACCTTATCTCTCCGCTTCTGCTGGTGGCTGCATTCGCCTCTGTCATGGTATCTGGCGGGACTAAGCATAACTATATTTATCTGAAAGGGCAGTTCAAGTTGGAGAAGGCAAAGGAGTTCGCAGGGCAGGGGCTGATACTCGCATTCATCTGCTCGGTTATATTGTTTGTTCTGGCCTTTGCCATAAAATCCCGGTTCCTTACTTCGGTCACTTACTCCACCAAGGCGGCGCAATATGCCTGGCCTTATTACACATTTGTCCCATATCTGGTGGCAGTCTATCCTTTCTACTTTCTTTTTCAGGATCTTGTATATAATGATGGCGGTGGAAAGTGGTGTGTCTTTGCCACTGTGCTTCAGGTTGCAGTAAACATCAGCGCCTCTTATCTCCTGGGCAAAGCTATGGGGATGGCGGGCTTGAGCCTGGGAACTCTCTTAGGATTTCTGGCTTCTGTCATAGTGTATCTTTTCTGGTTCTTCAGTAAGCATTGTTCAGTAAGGTTCAAGTGGCATTTTGAATGGAAAGATATTCTCGAGGTGTTCCAGTGCAGCTATGCCACCGCTTCTCTGGCCCTATATACCGGTATCAGACGGATGATACTTAACAAGTTCATGGCGCTTCATTTCGGCGGCAAGTGGCTTATATCTCTGACAGTAGTCAGCAACGTGATGGTTCTTTCCCTGCTTTTCGAAGGTATAGCGCTGGCAGCCGAGCCTATGGCAAATATTTATTACAGCGAGAAGAATCCCGACGGCATAAAGAAGCTTATGAGACACGCGACATGGATTTCCCTGTTTGCGGGGCTGGCTGTAACTCTGGTTATGATTATATTCAACGACAGCCTGCCTAAACTTTATGGAATACGGCCCAAGCCTATAATCGAGATCAGTTCCATAGCGCTGTGCATCATTGCCCCTGCCATGCCGTTTATTTCCCTTATGTATCTTTTTGCCGCATATTATTCTGTCACAGGACATATCGGAATCACCTTCAAGATAGCTCCGGTGCGGGATCTTGTGCTAAGCACTCTGTGCCCCATAGTCTTTGGAATGCTCTTCGGCATGAAGGGCTTCTGGTTCGGAATGCTAATGGCTCATGTGATTGCTTTCGTGCTTTTCAGCATCATACTTCTGCAGCAATATGGCAGAAGGTTTCCTCTGCTTCTGGCAGAAAAGGATATTGTCTCCAAGGATGTGGTTCTTACGGCCGATAATATTTTAAAGTTGCGGGACTGGGCCGGCAGGGAGTGCGAGAAACGGGGTATTGCGTCCAATGAAAGGACAAAGCTTGAAGTGATAATTGAGGATATGGGGATGCTGATAACCGAGAAGAACAAGGGGCGCCCTGTCCTGGCAGAGATAACTATCCGCTTCAAGCAGGATATTAAAGTGACTGTGCGTGATGATGGCGTTGCCTATGATGTGACAGATCCCGATGCCCTGTTGTCGTTGCGCAGCATGGTTGTCGACAGTCTTCTCCGGAGCGGCAAGCGTTCCAGCTATCTGCTGACACAGAACTACAACCGCACCATATTCTCAGTAAAAAAGTAACAAGAGGAAAAACAGTGAATAACATCACCTTTAGATTAGAGCAGAAAGAAGATTATAGAGCAGTGGAGACCCTGATAAGGGAATCATTCTGGAATGTGTACCGCCCGGGGTGCAGCGAGCATTATGTGATTCATGTGCTCCGTGATGACCCAGCTTTTGTGAAGGAACTGGACTTTGTCATGGAGAAGGATGGCATACTGATAGGGCAGAATATGTTCATGCGCACTGTCATCAATGCCGATGACGGCAGGGATATCCCAGTGCTGGCCATGGGACCGATATGCATAACTCCGGAGCTCAAACGCAAGGGCTATGGCAAGATTCTTCTGGATTATTCCCTTGAGAAGGCGACAGAGCAGGGCTTCGGCGCAGTGCTGTTTGAGGGCAACATCGATTTCTACAGCAAATGCGGTTTTGACTATGCAAGCAAGCTTGGTATACGGTACCACGACCTGCCGGAAGGAGCCGACTCATCATTCTTTTTAGGCCGTGAGCTGATTCCTGGATATCTTAAAGGAATTACAGGTGTATACCAGACGCCAAAAGGCTACTATGTTGCCGATGAGGATGTGGAGAAGTTCGACCAGCAGTTCCCTCACAAGAAAAAACTTAAGCTTCCGGGACAGATTTTCTGATGTGCACCAGCATTGTTGTAAATAAAAAGAAAACTATTGTGGGATGGAATCTGGATATCCTGGATATGGAGCACCGTGTCCGCCCTGCTGATGATGGCATCTTCATCGAGATAAATGATGCAAAGGAGGGATGGCTTCCTCTGTTCGGAGCCAATTCCCGTGGCGACTTTGTTGGTATGCCCACCTGCTGGCCTTTTGATGCACGGAGCAATCCGGCTGGAAATGGTCATAATATAATTATGCTTGATATCGACCTGCTGCTTCAGAAAAAAACGTTGCAGGAGATAAAGACAATTGCAGATATCGAACCGATATTCAGCGTTCCAGGTGTCACATTCATGTCTTCTTTGGCCGACGCAGATGGCAATGTGCTCCACATTATTCCTGGTCAGGGGCATCAGTACTTTGAGAAGCCGGATTATAAAATCATGACTAACTTCTCTCCATTCAAACAGGATTCAGAAGTGCATCCGTGGATGGGCTGGGACAGATATAAGAAAGCGGAGTCCATGCTGCAGAACGCTTCCGACGGTTTTGATGTGGATGATTGTTTTGCAATTCTTAAGGCAGTCGCTCAGGAGGTGTGCCCCACAGTGGTCTCCATGGTCTATGATGTGACCTGCAGAACAGTTTACTGGTGCGAGCACCGCCAGTGGACCAACATCAAAACCCACCAATTCCGCTTTACTTGACAATTATATCTTTATAGGAATACAATTTTATTATGAATCTACCTAACTTGCTTACAGCTTTGCGCATAATCCTCTCGCCATTCTTCATGTTCTTCTTCTTTCTTCCGCTGTGGGCGGGTGAGCGCTTCACCGCACTTTCGATCATCATCTGTATTCTTCTCTTTATAATAATTGAATTCTCTGATCTCTTCGATGGAATTGCGGCGCGTAAGTATGGGCAGGTAACCGATTTCGGCAAGATATTCGATCCGTTTGCCGATGTCTTCAGCCGTCTCACTTACTTCATGTGCTTTGTGGGCATCAAGCTTATGCCTATTGTTGTATTCGCCATCATCCTTTACCGTGAGGTCACCATCCTTTTCCTTCGCACTATGATGATGAAGAAAGGAATCGCAATGGGAGCCCGGATGGGTGGCAAGCTCAAGGCCTGTGCTTACGCAGGTGCCGGTATAAGCGGTCTTGTATATATCACTATAAAACAGATAGATTTCTTTGCATGTCTTGTGACTCCGGTCTACTGGATAACTCAGTTCTTCTTTATCCTCTCTGCAGTGGCAGCACTGCTCTCTCTTGCAGATTACATAATCTTTATAAGGAAAACGATCAATAAATAATGAAAAATCTCCCTAATTATCTTTCTGCGGTGCGGATTGTTCTGTCCCCCATATTTCTTATTGTGTTCATGTTCCCTGTATGGACTGACGGCTCTTTTGCCTGCGGTTCTGTGGTGCTGTGCTGGATCCTTATGTTCCTTATGGACATCTCTGATATCCTGGACGGCTATACAGCACGGAAATTCGGCATAGTCTCGGACTTTGGCAAGATGTTCGACCCTTACACCGACCTCTTCGCACGGCTCACTTACTTCCTCTGCTTTGTCGGCATCGGGCGGATGCCTGTGTGGATGTTCGCAATCATTGTATACCGCGAGATATCTGTCACATTTATGCGTATGATTATGATGAAGCACGGTTTTGCCATGGGTGCGCGGATGGGCGGTAAGATAAAGGAATGGGTTTACGCATTTGCTGCCATCAGCTCTCTGCTGGCTGTCTCCTTCGAGCGCACCGGAAAGTGCCTTGGGGCAGTGGACACAGTATGGACCGTGGCAATGGTCTTCTATGCCCTCTCTGTTCTATTTACTATTATAACATTTTTTGATTATTTATTATTTTTGTTTAAAAAGTTGCGAGAAGGTGTTGACAAGAATTAGGATAATGTAGTAATTTAATCGGGCACGGTCAGAAATGGCAGTGCTATATCAGATATGTTGATGGTCCCCGGGACGGAAAGTTTCGGGCTATGAAAAAGTTTTTTAAAAACATTGACATTATTTTTTAAATCTGATAGAACGGAAAAGCTTCCCGAAAGCAGGGGTGTCTCCGGAGGGGGTGCTCTCGCCGAAGAGGGGAGTTGATCTTTTGATAATTGGAAGAGAAGGAAGTCTAAAGCGGGTCAACGAAGAAGTTGATCAATTCCGAGAGGGAT
>JAGCPA010000058.1 GCA_017642445.1 Spirochaetia bacterium | reverse complement strand
ACCATTGGTTAAGGTGACAATGCTCCGTGCACACTTCACCAGGGCACTTATAACTTTTTCCACCAGCCACTTTTTCCAAAGTCTTGCTGTCAAGCTCAACATTATCAAGCTCTGCCAGGTATGACTCGGCCTCTTCCCTTGTAATGTCAATGCCGTTATCTTTTGCCAGGGCAATCAGATCATCAGCAGTTTGACACATTGCTGCTTTTGCAAGCATCTCTTTTGTCATTTTTGTCTTATCAATTGGCATAAGTATTTCCTTTAAGCAACCATAAAATTATTACAAGGCTCAAAATTATTATCAGAATAACATCCGCCACCAGCCACCTTGTCCAAGGAAGCATTGTCTAATTCTACATTATCCATCTCTGCCAGATATGCCTCTGCCCCTGCTTTTGTAATCTCCATTCCCTCTGTCTTTGCAAGGGCTACAAGCTCGTCGGCAGTCTCGCACTTTGCTGCTTCATTCAGCATCGCTTTTGTCAACTTTGTCTTATCTATTGGCATATAATCATCCTACATTTATATAACTCGGGCATGCCTGACCATAATTCTCGCATAGATTATAGCCACCAGCCACCTTTTCCAAAGCCTTGCTGTCAAGCTCAACATTATCAAGCTCTGAAAGGTAAGCCTCGGCCTCGGCCTTTGTGATCTCCATTCCTTCTGTCCTTGCAAGTGCTACCAGTTCGTCGGCAGTCTCGCACATAGCTGCTTTCGCAAGCATCTCTTTTGTTAACTTTTTCTTATCGATTGGCATATATTCCTCCTAATTAATATAAAAAACCTAAAAGCCAGACCGGTATAAGACGGCCTGAGCCGATCTCAATGTCATCGGCAATTATATAAGAATTGCCCTCATCCTTTGCCTGCTTCTGCTTCCTGTTACCGCTGCACATCTTGAATGTGTGCCGGTCATCAACCAGGAAATCCCCGGAAGCAGTCAGCTTTATATCATGGTCCTTCTTCAGCTGGTTCAGAACAAATGTCTCAAGGGAATCGGAAGGTGCCGCCTCATGGTCCATCAGGTCATGCATCAGGTTGGAGTTCTCAAGATACAGCCTGTCTGGCTTGACAAGAGATCCGGTTCCCCGCGCCCCTTTATAGAGCAGCACTATAAGGTTTCCCTCCTCCAGGTGCTTTAAATAAGAGAGCAGTGTCTGCCGGGCAACTCCTATATGAGAAGCAAGGGAGGCCACATTGGGCACGCATGGGGAGACCTTGCTTATGACTGCCAGCAGTTTACGTATCTTGGGAATGGAAGATGTTTCCATATTACGCAGGATAGGAAGCTCTATATCCAAGATCATGTTGATGGTCTCATTCATACGGCTCAAGTAGTTCTTCTCTCCCAGTATGAAGAAGGGATAATAGCCCATCCTGAGGTAATTGTCGAAATATTTGAAGGGCTTTATCTCGGAGGCAAGCTCTGCAGAGATCTCCTCGGTGCGGGTCAGGATATCCTCAAGGGAGAATATGGGGTATTCCCTGTTGGTGTTGAAAGCAAGGTATTCCCTGAAGGAAAGGCCCTGCATATCATAGGTATGGGCCTGATTCTCAAGGAGAGATGATCCGGCATATACAATGGAGAGTCCCGGGAAGTTGTCATGGAGACTTTTCACAGCCTGATCCCACTTGGGATACTTATGGACCTCGTCCAGGAAAAGATGGGTTCCACCCCGCCGGGTGAACTGCTCCGCAAGGTGGGAAAGTGAATTGTCAGCGAAATAAAGGTCGTCCAGGCTGGCATAGAGTGCCCTGCTGTAATCTTCCTTGAAGGCCTTCTTGATATGCTGGAGCATGAGGTTGGACTTGCCGACCCCTCTGGGCCCCCGTATGCCGATGAGGCTGGATTTCCAGTCGATGTTCTGCTCCAGGCTCCTGACAAAGGCTGTCTTGGTGAATGCTAATTTATTTCTGTAATGCTCAAATAACCTTTCCACAATTTGAGTTTACAATATCATGTAATTTTTGTAAAGTCTATTTTACAATTTTT
>JAGCPA010000057.1 GCA_017642445.1 Spirochaetia bacterium | reverse complement strand
TTCCTATCGCTCTTACTCCATTTGTTGTCCTTCTCCTTGCAAAACGGATGAAGAACATCAGAAACATCATTCCATACGTTTAATGAAAAATATATAGTCACGCGTAAACAAAGCCGGGGCATCCACCCCGGTTTTTTTTATTATAACGGCACAGCCAGCTGGCCATTTGCAGTACCCACCTTCACCAGGCGTGCTCCTGTACACAGTCAAAAGGTATCTCGGCCAGTCAGCGACATTTTTACAAAAATGTCATTCTGAACCCTGTTCAGAAAGCTGTCCGATATACCTATGCCTGTAGGTACTGTCCACAATGGTTCAGGTGGGCACTGCCATGGACAGCCTGCTGTGCCTTGTAATTACTGAACATCAGGGGTGGGTGCCCCTATGGGAGGTGGGGAGGGGCTATTTACTTTATTTCTTGTTCTAAAGTGTTGAAGGATTTTGTGGAGAAGAATTCAGCAAGTGTGATGTCAAAGCCATCACAGATTTTTTTCAAAGTGACAATGCCTGGATTATGGCTTTCACCATTCAGTATACTTTTTATAGTAGCCTGTGGTATTCCAGCTTTATAACTGAGTCCATTGGGAGTGATGCCTTGCTCCTTGCAAAGTTCCCTTATCCTGTTAACTACTACTTCTCTTGTATCCATGTTTTAGTGATTTATCACTTGATTAATTATGACTGCTATGTTAGTTTTTAGTTAGTGATATATCACTAAAAGGGTTAAATAGTAGGGCTTTCTGATGAAAAACTTTTCTATTGCAGGTTTTATTGTATTAGCCTGTTTTTTTATTTTCATTAGTTGTGGTGGAGGCGGTGGCGGATCAGCAGTAGAAGATAATGCGTTTACTGTGGATTATAATGCTAACGGTGCAGAATCTGGTTCTGCTCCAGCTGCTCAGAATGGAACTGACAAAAAGGTACTTGAAGTCAGTGCAAATACAGGAAATCTTGCAAAGAGCGGTTATCTTTTTGATGGGTGGAATACACAACCTGATGGTTATGGAATAGATTATGCGCCCGGTGCCGAATATAAAGGGAAAACTGTTACCCTATATGCTAAGTGGACAGCTATTTTCAACTATAATGTTATTAATCCAGGTTCTCCATCACCTGCACTTGATAGCGTACAACATGCTCCTGGTAATCCAACAGCAACTATAACAGGACTTACTAATAAAGGAAGACAGCTTTCTGATATAACTATTCCAAGGACAATTGATGGTTTTACGATATCTGCGATCGGTGATAATGCTTTCATGGGATGTACAAATTTGTCAAATATATTGATTCCAGATACAGTGACAGATATCGGTGATAATGCTTTCAATGGATGTTTAAGCCTATCAGGAATAACTATGCAAGGAACAGTTCCTCCAACCTTAGGAACAGATGTATTCACAGGCTGTGTCCTTCTTGCGGTGAGTGTGCCCCAGAGTGCAGTGTCAGCTTATAATTCAAGTCCAACATGGAGCACGGTAGCTATCTTAGCTCCTGGCACATTTAGCATCATATATAATGATAATGGTTCTGATGGTGGAATTGTACCAGCCAGACAGGTGGGAATGATAGGAATAAACATAAATATATATGGCAATAATGGAAGTCTTACTAGAGCTGGATGTACATTCAATGGTTGGAATACCAAGGCAGATGGAACAGGCCTTAGCTTTGCACCAAATGCAACTTATTCTGGACCAGATAATATGACTTTATATGCCCAGTGGACACATCCAGATTATATAGTAACTTTTGATAGCCAAGGAGCAGAGACCCAGGCATCACCATCAACAATAATAGTTAAAGCACCTGCAAATACAATTAGTTCACTTCCTGTAGCTCCATCACATGAAGGACATTATTTTGCAGGCTGGTATACAGAACCTGATGGTTTAGGAGAGCCATTTATAGTAGGTTCTTATGTCTTTAGTAATAAAACAGTATATGCATACTGGAGTACAAACTCCTATACTGTTAGATATGATGGTAATGGTGCTACAAGGGGGTCTGTACCAGATCAACAAGAAGCACTTTTTAATCAATCCATAACTTTAAGAACAAATACGGGCAATTTAGGAATAACTGGATATGAATTTGTAGGATGGAATACCAAAGCAGATGGAAGTGGTGAAGATTATTCTGCTGGAGCAACCTATTCTGTTACAAAAGATATTATTATGTATGCAAAATGGACACACTCTTTCTCTGTAAATATTAATGCAACGTTAAATGGTAATGTTATAGCTGATAAAACTAGCAACATAACTGCAGGGGAAACTGTTACACTTACTATATCTCCAGCTAGTGGATATAAACTTGATTCAATTAATGTATTTGATTCCAATAGTAATGAAGTAGTTCTTTCTGGTAGTAAAAACATTAGAACCTTTTCAATGCCGACATGTAGTGTAACTATTAGTGCTATATTTAGTCAATTACAATTTACCTCTTTGGCTGAATTAGAAGTGGGTGACATAGTGTTTGCTAGTGGTAGATATGCTAAGCAAGATGCATTTATTTTAAATCAACAGGATTATATGTCAATTAGTGCACCAGTTGGAGTAGTTGCATATATCGGAACTGCAAATTATGGTGAGGTTGACAAAGTATATATGATGGGTCTTAAACAGGTAAATAAATCAATAAGTACATCTTTTATAGATTATAATTTAAATACAACTGAGAATGATGGATACACTAATACTTATCGATTTGAAAATAATATAAATTCTTATCCTGCATTTAATTATGCTATAAACTATGCATCCGATGCAGAAGGAGATGCTAATACAGCAATTAATTATTCAACAGGATGGTTTGTTCCTTCTAAAAATGAATTATGGCAAATATGGAATAATCGTAGTGTGATTAATACTGCTATAAATGCTATAAATAGTGTGATTGAAAATACAGGAACTGAACTCCTCAGTGAAGGCAAAAATATTTGGACATCGTCATCTTATTTTAGTCAAGGATTAGAAATACGTTTTTATTCTCTAGCTGAGTTAGATAATAGAATGGCTATTAGTGAGATACATCAATCTTTAGGTGGTGCTGCTGTAAATCATAAAGTAAGAGTAGTTAGGGCCTTAAATTAGTTGTGTAGAAATAATTGGAGAATTTTTGTTGTTTTATTGTAATGTTTGTGAAAGATGGTATCTGTTATGCCGACAATCAAACTCCTCAACTAAAAGTCACTCATGTAAAACCATTATATGGTGGTATGTATATGGTTGATTTTTCCACGGGGGAAACAAAACTGTTTGATACTACAATTTTACATGGAGAAGTGTTTGAACCACTTAAAGATCCGGAAGTTCTTAACAATCCTAAAATCAGTCATGGTGTTATAACTTGGAAAGATGAAGAAATAGATATTGCTCCAGAGTTTGTATATGAAAATGCTTTTCCATATAACACAGAAGATGTGATTTGTGCAGAAAATCCACCCAAATATTAATTTCACAAATCCCGTTTTTTTATCCCTGTTCTACATGCTTAATTTCATCTTTTGATGCAGTTTTAAGGGCATAAGTGTCAAAGGCGGGGTCTTTGGGCAGTTGGATCTCTATGCAGTTTTTTCTGGACAGCCGGACATTTCCATGCGACATCTTAATCTCATACACATGGCCACCCTTTGTCCGGTCATTGTTTATAAAATGAAGATGCCATCCTGCGGCATTTATTCCGTCCATGTAGTCCGGGTAATAGACTCCAACAAGGCTTCCGCTTATATTGCTGAACTCAAAGGATTTCTGTGTGGTATCAAGCATCTCTTTCAGTGTCACATGATGTGCTCTGTAAGGGGCCTCCGAGCGGGCATAGATCTTTTCAAATGTGCCATGTATCTGTATGACATGCATGCTGTTCAGGGCGAAATCTTCCTCTATGCGGTTGTTCAGCTCATTCTTAAGGCTTGTCATATCATAATTGCCGGACAGCTCAAATTCCCTGCAGTTTTCCATAAAAGCGACGGAAGAGAAAGGAACGCCCCTGGTGCCGGATGATTCCTCAACTGTTCCGTCCTCCATTGCCCGGTAGCATTTTCCGTCAATGGCTATCATCTCGCCGTTCACATCCTCAAATGTCCCAAGGCCGGTCTCGCCATGTTTCATCAGTTCGCAGACTGTTATGACTTTCCGCGAATATCCTAAAGCCAATGACTGCAATGTCGAAACCTGAAACATCTTTGAATTCATTTCCATTCTCCGCTTATTTCTTCTGATACTTTTCTGACCAAACCTTTGTTATCTTTGTGGGGAGCTCAAAATGCTGATAATCCTTTCTGTCATCCCAATTGCCGCCCCATTCAAAGCCTTTCTCGGTGAAAAGCTTGTAGCAGAGGTCGCCTTTGACAATCTTGTAATCAAACTTCTTTGTGCGGTCAAGGTATGGTTTTCCAGTAGCAGGCTCGATCACTTCTTTCTGGGTGCCATCTGCATTCTTCACCATTTTATGGTACGGATTGTACAGCGTGTTGATGTCAACTGCCATTCCCAGACCATGCTTTGATACTGTGGTGGTGTGGGATATAAAGCGGAAGTTGAAGCATGATGAATTGTTGTCCCGCATCATAATCTCATCATCTGCCATATAATTATCGGGGAGCACCATGCGCTCGATAGGGTAGCCTGCATCATACAGCTTTTCCAGAATCTCAAGCACATCCTCGGCAATAAGGCGGTGCACCACCATCTCGCCTAAGTGCACATTGCCATCCTTATCTTTATGTAATGCCTGTATGTAACGCAAATCCTCCCGTGGCACAATGCAGTTCTCCTTGAAGGTGTTTCCCTGCTGCATCCTGAAAAAGAGTTCGTCAGAAATAGGCAGGACAGCAAACCCTGGCCGCTCAGCTTTAAGCGGAAGGGCAGCCGCATTGTTTCCAGCAGCTAAAAATCCCGCAAGAATATAAACAGAAAATAAAATGTTTAAAAATAATCTGATTGTCTTTTTCATAAAGTTTTCCTTATGTTTATCTTATCTCAACTTGCTGTTTTTGTCATTAATTTTTATTATTCCTGGCCATTTACAGTGCCCACCATCACCAGGCGTGATCCTGTACACAGGCAAAAGGTATCTCGGCCAGTCACGACATTTTTATAAAATGTCATTCTGAGCTTGGCTCAGAATGCTGTTCGATATACCTATGCCTGTATGTACAGTCCACAATGGTTCAGGTGGGCACTGCCATGGCCAGCCTTACTAAACATCAAGAGTAGTGTTCATATGAGAGGTGAAAGTTCAATTTAAATAAATCTTATTGACGATAAAATAAAAAGTTTTTATATTTATTATAGTTCCGTGATAGAACTAGCAACCCGTGCAAAGATTTTATCATATCACACTATACTTAATGTTTATCCTTAGTGTCAGATATTTTGTCGCAAAGGATACGGGTCAAAACTAGACAAAATACTGATACGAACCATAAAGGAGAAAACATTATGGATCACGTCGAGTATTTTAAACTCCAAGCAAAAAATCTCTTCAAAGATTACAAAACCAGATTTTTCGATGAAAAAGAAAAAGTCTACGATTATCAACCAAAGTATTTTGACATAAATGAAATATTCAATGATTTTGATATTCAAGACTTTAAAGATGATTTCAGTTTTTCATTGATGAATGCACAACATCTAATAGCAAAACTTGCTGGTTTTAGCAAATGGAACGATTTGTTGAATGCAAAACCTGCTGAACTGGAACTTGCTCACCTTTTATTTGATAATGCTCATAAGTTAAGTTTAGAAGAGTGGAATAATTATATTAATCGAGCTGAAATAATGAATAATAAGAAGTTCAATGCAGAAGAAAAGTTGGATGTTTTCAAAAATGTTTTTTTGTATCGAGAAAAACATAAAAGTGATTTTATACCGTATAGAATCAATATGAAAGAAAAACACAGAACTCTTCTTGTTGATTATAGTGGTAAAGATTCTGATGATTCTTCTGGTTTTTATAAAGAACTTTTGGGTAATGAAAAAATATCTGTAATAGAAGATCAAAAGAATAATAGCTTTAATTATGCTCTAGATGAAATAATTGAGTGTATTCACTGTGGTGAAAAGTATCAGTTTAAAGATGTAAAGGCAGTTAAAGATTTAGAAGAGGATAATATTTTTATAGTATGTAAAAATTACCCCGAGTGTGATGGTAGTATTATTGATTTTATTCATGTTGAAAAACAAATAAAAAAATAATATAAATTATTTAAGAATTATTATGGAGAACTAAATGAAAAAGTTTTTTATATTAAGTTTGTCTTTTTTTATTCTTTCATGTTCAACACTTTTTTCAGCACCAAAAAATGGGACTAGAACTCTTGAATTAGATGGTATTACTACTGCAGAAAATGAAACTGACAATGGTTTTACAATATGGGAATTAGTGGATTATGTTTATGATGA
This sequence comes from Spirochaetia bacterium, assembly GCA_017642445.1. Lineage (GTDB taxonomy): Bacteria > Spirochaetota > Spirochaetia > CADAEX01 > CADAEX01 > CADAEX01. The sequence continues at coordinate 25,445 of JAGCPA010000057.1, read as the reverse complement.
TTCTACTGGAATTAAAGTTGGATATTTTGATTTTAAAGGTACAAGAATAGGTTTCGTTTTGTTTGATGGAGAGAATAAAGGTACAGCAGCTATTTTTACAAGAGAAGGCATAAACTACCGTTGGGACTGGGGAAGTGAATATCAATATTGTATTACAATTTCACCAGATAAGGTTGCACTCTATTATGACTTTTCAAAAGGTGAAAAGGGCGAACCACAAAAATCAAGAGGTTTATATAAAGCTAAAAAAAGATAATTTGCTTTAATTTGAAGTCAAAAGGCATACTAAAAAGTATGCCTTTTTTTATTAGGTTTCTTATGCTCCCTGCAGCCCCTTGTCGTATGTTTTAAGGGGGACTGCCAAGCGGCGGGCAAGCTCAAGATAAGAGGCATCGTAGTAAGTAAGGCCGTTCTCAGAGGCCAGGTCAAAGATCCGCTGCCGTATCTCTCCTGTACTCTGGATATCGGTTACAATAGGCAGCTGCTGCAGGTTGAACATAAGGTCTCTTGCATCAGCTTTTGAGAGAGGTATCTGCTTTGAGTTTCTCCTGCGGGTACGGCAGAGCAGGGCATTTCCAATCTCGTACCAGAAAAGCTGTGGCACATGGATCTGACCGTTGTGTGTGATTATATATTCAATGTCCTTCACGCAGTCTGATAGTTCATCATCACAGATTCCGTTAAGAAGGTATGCTGCCATGAAAGAGGTGTCTGCAACAAAGCAGGGGAATGTGTCAATATTTTCTTCCATAATCCCTCATCTCCTTGATATCTGAAGCTGTAAGAGGAGCAATCCCTTCTTTCTCCATCTTGAAGGATAATTCCGAAGATATCTTCATGATGCGTCTGTGGGCTTCCATTGCTGCTGCGTTCTGTAATTTCATCTCTCCCTGCAGGACTGCCACCTGCTTGCCATTCTTGGAGATGCGCACAGTTGTCCCCTCCTGCACCTTGCGGAGCAGCTCGGAGAAATGGGTCTTTGCATCGAATGCGCCGATATCGATTACTGCCAATGCCATATATGCCTCCTGCTCATATAATAACACAACCCTTTGATAAAATCAACCAGTTTTTAAACCAGTCTGATTAAGCATAGCCAGCAGGCGGGACCACCGAGGCCGTACCCTTATCGGTGCTCCAATATTGACTAAACCAACTGTTTGTGGTACAAAAAGCTATAAATGCGGTGACGAAAATCCAGTAGGACACCGATAACCTTCCAAGAGAGCTGCCGGATGGTGCAAGGCAGTGGAGGTCGGTGCTCTGAATTACATTTCCGAGCAGCGCTTTGAAACACTTCCAAGGTGGAGTAGAGGTCGCCGGGTACGCCCGTTACAGCGCAAGGGTATGTCTGTACCTGATAAGGCTCCTCCTGCGAGGGATGGGCAAACAGAGGTGGTACCGCGGGAACTCTCGCCCTCTGTGTTTTCTTTTTGTAAACACCGGGATTACATTTTTAGGAGCATTTTATGGTTATTACTGAGCTTCTTGAACGCAATTCAAGGCTGTATGGTGCGGAGTGCGCACTGGTGGAGATCAACCCCTCTGAGAGCAGGGACAAGGCTGTCACATGGCGTGAGGCCAGCCTTATCGAGGGAACTCAGGATGCCCCATACCGCAGGGAGATGTCCTGGCGCTCCTTTGAACGCAGGGCAAACCGCTTTGCAAATCTTCTTTTAAGCCGTGGTCTCAAGCGGGGCACTAAGGTGGGAATCCTTATGATGAACTGCCTGGAGTATCTTCCGATCTACTTCGGAATCCTCAAGGCGGGCTGCATTGTAGTTCCTATGAACTTCCGCTACTCAAGCGAAGAGATTACCTACTGCCTTGACCTGGCCGATGTTGAAGTGTTAGTCTTCGGGCCTGAGTTCATAGAGCGTATGGATGCGATCCAGGACAGGATTCCAAAGGTAAGATACCAGTTCTTTGTCGGTAAGAACGGCCCTTCCTATACCGAAAACTTCTTTAATCTTATGCATTATTTCTCGGCCGATCAGCCTCCTGTGCTCTTCACCGAGGATGATCTTGCAGCCATCTACTTCTCATCCGGCACCACAGGCTTCCCAAAGGCTATCCTGCACAAGCACCGCTCACTCATCAGCTCATGCATAGTGGAGCAGAAGCACCACGGACAGACCCGTGACGATGTCTTCCTGTGCATTCCTCCGCTGTACCATACCGGCGCCAAGATGCACTGGTTCGGAAGCCTCCTTGCAGGAAGCCGTGCTGTCCTCCTTAAAGGTATCAAGCCGGAGTGGATCCTGCGCACTATTACTGAAGAGAAATGCACTATAGTTTGGCTCCTTGTGCCATGGGCACAGGATATCCTGGATGCAATAGATTCAGGACGCATAAAACTGGAGCACTATATGCTTGACCAGTGGCGCCTTATGCACATCGGCGCACAGCCGGTTCCTCAGAGCCTTATCCAGCGGTGGCTCAAGGTGTTCCCGCATCATCAGTACGACACCAACTATGGCCTTTCCGAGTCTATCGGACCAGGCTGTGTCCACCTTGGAGTGGAGAATGTCCACAAGGTTGGCGCTATCGGCAAGGCCGGCTACCTGTGGGAGACCAGGATTGTGGATGACAAGCACAACGATGTCAAGCAGGGCGAGGTAGGCGAGCTGGCAGTTAAAGGTCCCGGCGTCATGGAATGCTACTACAAGAACCCGAAAGCTACAGCTGAGTCACTTGCAGACGGCTGGCTCTTCACCGGCGATATGGCTAAGGAGGATGAGGATGGCTTCATCTATCTGGTTGACCGGAAGAAGGATGTAATCATCACTGGAGGCGAGAACCTCTATCCAGTGGAGATCGAGAACTTCCTCCGCAAGTTCGACAAGATAAAGGATGTGGCTGTAATCGGCTTCCCTGAGCCGCGGCTTGGAGAGATTGCAGGAGCCATCATCGAGATCAAGGAGGGTATGACCTGCACAGAGGATGAGATAAACGATTTTGCCCAAGGGTTGCCACGCTACAAGCGGCCTAAGAAGATAATCTTTGCAAAGGTTCCACGTAACCCGACAGGAAAGATAGAGAAGCCGCTTCTCAGAAAGATGTACAGCACCACAAACCTGGTTGCAGAGGAGATCGGCGAATAACACACTATGGGTCTTATCTCCTCCCTTTACGAAAAAAAGAAGATGCCCCTTGTTATGGGGATACTCAATGTTACACCAGACTCCTTCTATGCTGCAAGCAGGAAGGAGTCAGTCTTTTCTGCCCTTGAGGCGGCTCTTGAGATGGAGAGCTCCGGGACAGACATCATCGACATAGGGGCAGAGAGCACACGGCCCGGATTCACCCCTGTGGAGGCCGAAGAGGAGATAAAGCGCATCATCCCTGCCATAGAGGAGATACGGAAGCACACAGAGCTCCCTATATCGGTGGATACCCGCAAGGGGAGCGTTGCAAAGGCGGCTCTGGATGCAGGTGCCGACATTGTAAACGATATTTCTGCTGGAACCTATGATTTTTCAATAATAGAAATTGTAAAAAATTATAAATGTGATATTATATTAATGCACAGTCAGGAAAAAGCTCAGTATTCTGATGTGGTTTCAGAGGTTATGGGCTATCTTTTGTCCCGGGCTGAAACTTTTAAGGCAGCTGGTGTTCCGGCAGATAAGATAACGCTGGATCCTGGCCTTGGATTTGGGAAGGATACGGAGCATAACCTTCTTCTGATGCGCAATATGGAGCAGCTTGCCGGACTTGGTTACCCGGTTCTTATAGGGTGCTCCCGGAAGCGTTTTATCGGTGCTGTGACTGGTTCTGATGTGGATGGCAGGCTGGCCGGGACACTGGCAGTCAATGCTTTTGCCGCTTCTCATGGTGCTGCTGTGCTCAGGGTTCATGATGTGAGGGAGACATCTGATATGGTTAAGATGCTCTTTGCACTTGGAGATATTGAAGTCAGGAGGTGACGATTGGAAAGTTTAGTCTCTTTCTTCACAACCTATGTCCGGCCGTTCCTGGATGTGGTTGTCCTTGCTTTTCTGATCTACCAGGTCTATAAGATACTTCTCCAGAACAATGCCCTCCCTGCCATAAAAGGTGTTGTTGCGGCCGCAGCTTTATATGCCCTGGCCTTCATACTCAAGCTTGATACTATACTCTGGGTTCTGAACAGACTGGCCGGCGCTCTTATCATCATTGTAGTCATCATCTTCCAGTCCGAGATCCGCAACTTCTTCACAAAGGTTGGACAGAGCCGTTTCCTCCAGAGGCGTCACCGTACAATCGGAACCGAGATAGAGTCGGTGGTCAGCGCTGCCGAGATTCTCTCCTCAATGAAGAGGGGAGCCCTGATTGTCTTTTCACGTCAGACAGGACTTAAGAATATAATCGATACAGGAACAATCCTGAATGCAGATATCTCATCAAGCCTTATCATCACTATCTTCGGAAAGGATACTGCGCTGCATGACGGTGCAATCATCATATCTGGAAAGAAGATTGTGGCTGCAGGATGCTTCCTCCCTCTCTCTGAGCAGAAGGGAATAAGAAAGAGCTTTGGAACACGGCACAGAGCAGCGCTGGGAACTGCAGAGACCACCGATGCGGTTGTACTTATTGTCTCCGAGGAGACCGGGGCAATCTCGCTGGCTTATAACTCTAACCTCTACTACGAGCTTAAGCATGATGAGCTTCTGAGCACCCTGAACAACCTGGTGGTACTGGGACTTACCCAGAGCGACAGCGGGGAGGATGAGGAATGACACCTGGAAGATTTTTCAAAGTTATCACCCGGAACTGGGCTGCCAAGCTTTTCTGTTTTGCCATTGCAGTTGTTGTCGTGCTGTTCAACAGTATGGGAAAGATAGAGTCCCGTACCATGAACATTCCGTTCAGGCTCTACACCAACTCAGAATATCTGACTATCCAGGATATCCCCCGTACTATCAAGGTTTCGCTCCGTGGAAACAAGGATGATATCTATTCTATCCTCAGCAGCGATCTTACCGCATCTGCCGATTTCACCGGTGTCTCTGAGAATGGAAACTACACCAGGCCTATAAAGATAGAGCGCAGTGGAAGTGCTCTTTATATCTCTCCTCTTGAGATAAATACCACCCCTAATCAGATAAGCTTTGCATTCGAGCGCAAGACTATAAAGCGTATTCCGCTTGAGCCTGTGGTCATCGGTACTCCGGCCGAAGGCTACGAGATCTCAGGAACTCTCCTTTCTCCTAACTTTGTCACAGTAGAAGGGCCTGAGAGTGTACTTGACTCCATATCATCATTCAAGACCACATCTGTGGATCTGGAAGGACATTCCGACAACTTCTCTGTACAGGTAGGAGTTGAGAACAGCAATAAGTTTGTCCGTGTCCTTAACTCTGATGTGAGGCTTTCTCTCAGTATTGCCAAGATCATGGTTGTAAGGACAGTCCAGAATGTCTCGATACTGCTGGCCCGCTGTGATGAGAATCTTACTGCAGTGCCCAATGTACAGGCCGGCTCCATCAAGCTGGAGGTCAACAGCCAGAGGGCAGACACTATATCGGCCTCTTCCATGAAACTGGTTGCTGAACTGGATAATATTAAAGAGCCCGGAACTTATATTCTGCCTCTTAAGCCGGCGGTTCCTAAAGGGATGAACATGGTGGGATTCTCGCCGGACACTGTTGAGATCACTGTAACTTCCAAGAACATAACACCACAGTCAGAGCAATCTGCAGAACCAGCTCCAACTCCGGCAGCAACTGCCCCTGCGGCATCTCCTGCCAATTCAGCTGCCCCAGCAGAAAAACCTGCACAGTAAAAGGGGTAAGCCTTGGCAAATATCAAGCTTACTGTAGCGTATGATGGGACAGCCTACTGCGGCTGGCAGATCCAGAACGATGACGACACTATCCAGGGACGCATGGAGAAGGCACTCGATAAGCTGCATGGCCACCCTGTCAAGATAACAGGGGCGGGGCGCACCGATTCCGGGGTTCATGCAAGGGGGCAGTGTGCTAACTTCATCACAGACATGACCATGCCGCCGGAAAAGTTCAAGGATGCCCTCAACTCGTTTCTCCCGCCTGACATAAGGATTCTGAGAAGCGAAGCGGTGGATGACAGCTTTCATGCCCGCTACGATGCCACAGAGCGGATTTATAAATACTATATTCTGCCAAGAGAGCTCAGCTACCCTTGGCTTGAGAGATATTGTCTTTCTGTGAAAGGCCGGCTTGATATAAACAGGCTTAATGAGCTGGCAGCACCCTTGGTCGGAAGCCATTCCTTTGCCTCATTCGCCTCTGTGATGGAGGATGGATACCCCATGGAGCGGAGAGTGAACTCTGCTGTATTCTACCAGAGCCAAGGCTATACTGTTTTCAAGATATCAGCAGACGGCTTCTTGAGGCGCATGGTGCGCTCCATTGTGGGCACTGTGCTTGATTTATATGACAAAGGGGAGGGCAGCTCTGCCATGAAATCAGTCCTCGATGCTCAGGACCGTTCTGCAGCAGGGGCCTGTGCTCCGGCCAAAGGGCTCTTCCTGGACCAGGTGATATATGGGAAGCATTGATTCTGATTTATATAAATTGATCAGCAATACTCAGGATTATATTCAGTACGGCATGATATCGGACCGGAAGCTGCCTGATATGATGCTTAAGAAGGAAGAGCCCGATTCCCTTGATAGAATTGCAGAGCAGATTGCAGGATGCAAAAAGTGCCGGCTGTGCGAAAAGCGGAACAATGTTGTGCCTGGAATGGGTGTGCTTAGTCCAGATGTACTGGTTATTGGCGAGGGACCTGGGGCCGACGAGGATATGCAGGGGCTTCCTTTTGTGGGAAAGGCTGGGCAGTACCTGGACAAGTGGCTCGATGCCATAGGGCTTTCCCGCCACACCAACTGTTTTATAGGCAATGTGGTTAAATGCCGCCCACCTATGAACCGCGACCCGCAGCCCGATGAGATAGCAGCCTGCATACCGTTCCTGGAACGGCAGATTGCACTTCTGAGACCCAAGTTCATACTTACAGTCGGCCGCATCTCATCGGCTGTCCTTACAGGACAGGAGGCCGGAATCGGCCGGCTGCGGGGCAGGACTTACAGCTTCAGGGGCATCCCTCTGATTCCTACATACCACCCCAGTGCTGTACTCAGGGACCCCAGCCTGCGCAAGCCTGTGTGGGATGACCTTAGGCGCCTCAAGGCCGAGCTTGAAGAGATAAAGAATGTTCATTAAAGTAGCCTTCAACATTCCGCTTAAGAAAGTGTTCACATACCTTCCTCCCGAGAAAGGGGAGTGTGCTGTCGGAATGAGGGTTAAAGCTCCGTTCGGCCGCAGAGAGGTTCAGGGCTTTGTTGTAGAAGTGACAGAGAAGTCGGAAGAAGACTTAACCGGCTTAAAAGCTATAACCAAAATAATGGAGCCAGATCCCTTATTTGATAAATCGACCTGGCAGACAGCCCTCTGGATTGCCGACATGTATATGTGCGGCTGGGGTGAGGCTCTCTATGCCATGCTCCCCGGAGGCAAGAGGGAGAAAGATCTGGAGGATGAGATGGAGGGGGCCTATGGGCTTCCAGGCTCCATAACTCTTACAGATGAGCAGCAGAATGCTGTTAAAAGCGTTCTTGAAGGCTCAGGATCCCTTTTCTATATCCATGGCATAACAGGCAGCGGAAAGACCGAGGTGTTCCTGACCCTGGCAGAGAAGATGCTGGCAGAGGGCAAAGGCATTATCTACCTGGTGCCTGAGATTGCCCTTACCCACCAGATGGTGGATGCTGTCAAGAAGAGGTTTGCCGACACGGTCGCAGTGCTCCATTCTGCCCTTACTCCGGCACAGCGCCTTAAGCAGTGGCGCCGCATACAGAGCGGTGCGGCCAAGGTTGTGATCGGGGCAAGAAGCGGTATCTTTGCTCCTGTGCAGAACCTGGGGCTTATCATAATAGACGAGGAGCACGAGAACTCATATAAATCTGGCTCTTCTCCACGTTATCACGCCCGGCAGGTTGCGATGTACAGGGTTAGGAAAGAGAATGCCAAGCTGGTCATGGGAAGCGCCACCCCTTCGGTAGAGGCCTACTATCTTATGGAGAAGGGGACTATAACAAAACTTTCACTTACCAGACGGGTCTCCGGCGGAGAGCTGCCACAGATTCAGGTTGTGGATATGAGCTCTGAGCACTATGCTGTCTCTGATCTGCTCCAAAAGGAGATTATCAGAGTTTGCGGCGAGGGGAGACAGGTCATCCTGTTCCTGAACCGCCGTGGTTTCTTCTATAACTTCTCCTGCCTGGACTGCGGCTATGAGGCCAAATGCTCCCATTGTTCCATACCTCTTACATACCATAAGGACAGAGGTCTTCTTATATGCCATTACTGCGGCTACTCCCAGCGCCCTGCGCGATCCTGCCCACAGTGCGGCTCGCTCCAGGTGGGGTACGGCGGCTTCGGCACCGAGAAGATAGAGGCCGATATACAGCGCCTTTTCCCCCACCTGAAAACCCTCCGCCTGGACAGCGACACCGCTGCGGACAAAGGAAAGACCAAGGCTGTGCTGGACAGCTTTGCAAAAGGGGAGGCTGATATCCTTTTAGGAACACAGATGGTGGCCAAGGGGTTCAACTTTCCAAAGGTGTCGCTGGTGGGAATAATTCTGGCCGACACTACGCTTCAGATGCCAGACTTCCGCTCTGCCGAGCGGACATTCTCCCTGCTGACCCAGGTGTCGGGCAGGGCAGGGCGCTTCTCGGCCGGCGGAAAGGTTATAATACAGACCTATCGGCCAAGTAACTATGCCATAGCCTTTGCGGCGGCCCTGGATGAGAAAAGCTTCTATACCAGGGAGCTTCAGTCCAGGCAGCTTCTGGGATTCCCACCTTTCTCAAGGCTGTTCCGTTTTGTATTCCGCAGCAAGAACCAGGAGAAGGCTCTTTCTGCCGCCTCAGGGTTTGGACAGATGCTCTTCCAGATGCAGCCTGAAGGGTACCGCTTCCAGATGCTGGGGCCGGCCGAGTGCCCGCTTGCTTTGATCTCAGACAATTATAGATATCAGATTATTATAAATACAGATCAGTTTGCCTCTGCCCACGGCATTCTTTCTGCAGCTTTGGCTGCATATAAAGCTCCTTCCGGAGTCTATGTGGAAGCAGATGTGGATCCCTTGAGCCTTATGTGATTATTTAGAGAGAAGATTGTTCAAAGCTGCATCTGCAGCCTGCTTGATCTCTGGCGGCCATCCTGCGTCTCTGGCCACTATAAGCTGGTCGGCGGCATTGGCATCCCCGGATTTCCCGAGGGAGTTTATAACCATGAGTACAATCTGATGGTTCTCGTATTTAGTTGCCCCTTCCCTGGTATAATTGTTCTGTTCCTTGAGATAATCGGAGAGCACATTGACTCCGTTCTGACAGTGGGGTGCAGCCTTTATTGCCAGGTCTGTGAAGGCAGGGCTGTAGGAGCCGTAGAGTATCTTCTTTAGGGCAGCCTCGGTTCCTCTTACCTTATATGGAGATTTTTCTATTGCGGCGCATGCATTGATCATATAATCCCCGAACTCGTAGTCGTGTACTATAGTCTCGGAAAAGATATAGGCTGCCAGATCGACTTTCTGCACCTCAAGGGCATTGGACTGTCTGCTTATATCAAGGATAAGGGTGCGTCCCCTTGAGCTGTGCTCCCTGTCAGAGATATCCTTGAGGATAGAAGTGGGGTTCCGTACTATTACAGTCATAGCCTTGGAAGCCCTTTCCTTTATACCTGATTCCTTTGAATAGTCACTGAGGCGGGTATGGAAGAGCGGCTCGTAGCATTCCTTTGAATGGAGGTTCTCAAGTGCCAGCACACAGGACCATGCAGTCTTCTCATTTTCTTTAAGCACATTATCATAGCCCTGTGTTATAAGGAAATACTGCTTGGTGTTTGAATCCTCAAGAAGCTCTATGATATTGTCTGAATACTGGACTGCTCCTATCTTTCCAAGTGCTTCTGCGGCACTTCTTACAAGCTGGCTGTTGTCAGACCCGTTGAAAATAGTAAAGATTATATCTGCATCCTCAAGAGAATTGGTCTCGCCGAGCCGCTCTATAAGGACTTTCTTGAAGGCATCCACAGCCTCTTCGCTCTGGCCGGCGAATTCTCCATCCATTGTGGTCTTAAGCTTCTCTGACGCATAGATGCCGGCAATCCGGTCTGATCTGTCAAATGCATTCTCTAAAAGCTCTGTCTTATACTCAAGATCGGACTGCTCCATAATCCTTATCATGGTCATTGACTGATCAAAGGTGCCGGCACTGATGGGGAGAACGGTGAAAAGGGCCAGAAGGGCAGATGCAAATAACTTTCTCATCTCATCCTCCTACCGGTCGAACAGGAGACAGCTCTGTTCAAGCTGCTCCAGCTCCCTGCCATCGCCTGAGTAAGTGGTCTTAAGCACTTTCAGATACTGCTCCGAATAGGTATAGTTTATATACCACTGGAGCTTCTTGTCCTCGCCCTGGAACTCCTCCCGGTATATCAGACCGTTGCGGAATATAGAGCGGTGCTGAGCCAGAAGGTTGTCATCCTTGTCATAGGCACTTTCGCAGATCAGATTTCCATTCTTGTCAAATTCATTTATGAAATACTCAGACAGAATTCCGTTGGAACTGAAGCTGTCCACACGGGTATTCCTGCCGTTCTTGTAGGTATAGACATTATAGGAGAGGAGTTTCTCGTTCCCATTGTAAACTCTCCATTCAGAGGTTCTGCCTGAATCGTCGTAATCATATTCCTCGATGGCGATAAGCTTGTTTGAACCGTTGAACAGGAGCTGTTCCTCTATTTTTCCAGCCTCGTTACGGGTTATCACATAGTAACGGATAATATTGTTGTCTTTATCAAGGTAGCTTTTCCGTTCGGTGTGGACCTCTATCTTTTCATTTACAACCAGCTCTATAAGTTCGTTATGTATATTGTAAATCTCGATTCTTTCAGGGGTCAGCTTGTCCTGCCCATAAGTATATACAGAGGTGGAGGTGATCTGGCCGTTCTCTTTCTTTATTTCTTTAAGGGGAATATGAATTTTGGTGAACTTTATGCCGGTGTCAGCACTCTGCTGTTCCTGCTCTTTTTCCTGTTCCTTTGCTTTTTTATCTTTAGCCTGTCCTTTCTTGGGCTGTTCTTTTGCTTCGGTAAAACCTTTTTGAGCAGTCTCTTTCTTCTGAGATGATGTTGTGGTACATGCTGTAAAAATCAGGCAAGCTGCCAGAAGCAGCCAAGCCAGGCGTTTGGCCATAAATTCTCCATTCTGATATTAAAACCCGCAAAGCCGCTTGGAGATAATCTCTTGAACTCATTGTTCAGGTGGGTTTTTTATCCTCAGATTTCATGAGTATTCCTAAAGGAATGCCAATTGATCCTGGAAAAATCCCTTTACTATGGTTTGCTCCAAGAGATTTCCACTCCGCCCGCACTCCGCAGGCACTCTTATTCTTCTTCTGTAAGTGCAGCATCTATGCTGCTGATGAGCCTCTGAGCCAGAGCCTCTGCATCGGTTCTGTCCTGCTCCGAGGAAGTCTGTTCCCTGAAAAGCTCATCTATTAAATTTATACAAGTTAATAAAGATATTTTCAAGGGTTCTTTGATATGGAATGATGATTGTGCTTTATTTATTTCTTTTTCGAGATATGAAAGGATTCTGTTGATATAATCAGGATCCTCATTCGTCTGGAATGAGAACGAGGATCCTAATAAATTAATCTTAAAAGTATTGTTCATGTCAGCTTAAGGTTAGAAAATATTGAGCTGATCCTTGCCAGGTGCGTTGTCATCTGGACCCAGCTGGATGTTCAGTGTATCTTCCTGTGGAGCTGAGAAGGAGAATGCATTCTGTGCATTCTTGACTTCTTTGACATGGGATGGAGCGGTGGAGATAGGCTCCAGGTTGTCAAAGTCATCAAAAATCTTGATGGCGTTGGCAAGTTCGTTCTCAACTTCGTCGTTGCCGCTCTTAAGTGAGGAGACAATGCTCTCCAGCTCTTCCTCTCTCATCTTTGCATTTGAAAGATTGGTCCTGAGCTGAGCGTTTTCAGCTCTGAGTGCCTTGATCATCTCGATTGCTTTTGCAATGCGGTCTTCCAGTGCCTTGATCTGTTCCATTATGCTCATCCTGTTCTCCATTAAGCCTTAAGGGCTTCTTTTGCTTTTTCAACAAGTGCTGTGAAAGCAGCCTTGTCCTCGATAGCCATGTTGGAAAGTGCTTTCCGGTTCAGAACTATGTTTGCCTTTGCAAGGCCGTTCATGAACTGTGAATATGTAGTTCCCTGGTTTCTGCACTCTGCTGAGATTCTGGCAATCCAGAGTGATCTGAAGTGTCTTCTTCTCTGCTTTCTGTGGTCATATGAATTCTGGAGCGCTCTTGCTACTGTCTCTTTTGCTGTCTTGAAAAGCAGGCTTCTTGAGCCTCTGAATCCTTTTGCTCTCTCTAAAATTTTCTTTCTTCTATCATGACGTCTTGTTCCGTCTACTGCTCTTGGCATAATCTAACTCCTTTAATTTAATTAACTGTAAGGCATCAAAACCTTTGCTCTTGCCTGCTCAGCCTTGCTGAGGATTCCAGAATGTCTAAGGTTTCTCTTCCGCTTTGTTGACTTCTTGGTCAGAATATGACGCAAGCCCATCTTCTTGTACTTGATTTTTCCAGTTCCAGTAAAGGAATATCTTTTTGCCGCAGATTTGCGAGTCTTCATTTTTGGCATGTAAACGCCTCCTATTTTTTGCCCTTTGGACTCAATAACATGGACATGTAACGGCCTTCCATCATAGGGGCCTTGTCCAGAACGTACTCACCGTTCAAAAGCTCCAGGATCTTCTCCAGTGTCTCCCTTCCGATCTCGGTATGGGCCAGCTGGCGTCCCTTGAACCTTACGGTGATCTTTACTTTGTTTCCTTCGTCGAGAAATTCTTTAACGTGTTTGGTTTTGAACTGCAGGTCATGTATTTCTATTAATGGCTGCATTCTTACTTCTTTTATTTTAATCTGCTTCTGCTTCTTCTTTGACTCCTTGAGTTTTTTCTCCTGGTCAAAGACATATTTTCCATAATCCAGCAGCTTGCAGACTGGCGGATTGGCCTGGGGTGCCACCTCAACTAAATCGTAGCCCCTTTCCTGCGCTAAAGTAAGTGCCTCCTGAATTGATACGACGCCTTTCTGCTCGCCGTTTTCATCCAACAGTCTAACTTCTCTAACTCTTATACCCTCATTAATTCTTAATTCCTTTTCAGCCAATAGTCCTCCTAATATAAATTCAGTAATATTATGTTCAGAAAAAATAGCATATACAAATAAAATAGTCAATATCGGCGCTGAAATGACGATAAATGTGAATAGGGAACAGCTATGACCGGTACAGCATACACAATTATCGGCGGGGAAAACCAGAATATTACCCCCCATACAATACCATGGACTCTTCTTATCCTCAACAGGGGACGCTCTCTGCAGCAGGTCTCCCAGCTTAAGTTTGCAGAGATAATCTCCATAGAAAGCTCCACCCACAGAAGGCGCGAGGCTGTTCCAAATGTCAAGACGCTTATAACTGACACCTCTGTGAACCCGGGCGAGCAGGTGAACCTGGGAATAAGTTCCGCAAGCTATCCTTTCGTTGCAGTCATCTGGAACGACATGCAGCTCAAGACCCTGTTCTCGCCGCAGTTTATAAGAGAGGTGGAGGAGAGCGGAGCTGTCTGCTCTGTCCCTATGCTCTACAGCTGCAGGGGAGACCTGATTCCCTCGATACCGACCCCGGCCCACACAATGCGCACTATAAAGACTATTCCCATGACTGCCATAGAGACAGGTACTGCTGCCCTCTATCCCTTTGATTATGCTGGAATCTATAATAAAAAGCTGTTCCAGCTGGCCGGGGGCTATGATCCTGCAATTAACTCAAGCTTCTGGCAGAAGATGGACTTCGGCTTCCGAAGCTGGCTTTGGGGCGAGCGGATAGTGCTGAATGCATCCCTGAGAATTTACTATACAAGCGACTTCCAGCAGGATGACCAGACTATAGATCAGGATTACCGCCGCTTCTATCTGCGTAATCTGGCTGTCCGGATCAAAGAGAGCATGGCCTACCTTCCGAAATCAGGGATATTCAGCTATATCTTCCGGTCAGGAGAGGGGCCTATGGTAGCTCTGACCGAGTATAAGGAGGCTTCAGCCTGGATAGACAGGAACAACACCAGGTTCATACAGAGCGTCCGGACATTAGTTGAGAACTGGCATCATAGGCCGGAGGAAGAAGAGTAAGACTATGGGCAGAAAACTATCAGTCATTCTTCTGCTTTTTCTTGTTGCCTCCTCCCTCTTCGGTGCCGATACCGATATCTTCTCTTTTGCAAAGAGCATCTCGGGCAAGGTGATATGGGACTCCCGGACAGGATCCGGCCAGATCTCCACATCACGCTATGTGTATAACTTTATTCCAGGCATCCCCTGGGTTGTCACTGATAAAGGGGACAAGATAGGGCAGGATGCCATCTATCTTAAGGATGGAATGGTTATAATCCCAGATTCCCTGGCAAAGGCTGTCTCTGCCTATCATAAAGCTTCTGTAAAGAAGTCTGACAGCGGACACCGGGTTGCCGCTATTTTCATAGACCCAGGCCATGGCGGAAAGGACCCTGGTGCTATCGGAACCCATAAGAAAAACGGCAGGACATTCAAAGTTATGGAGAAGAGCGCTGTCCTTGATGTCGGAAAGAACCTCCGCTCCAAGCTGGCAACTACATATCCAGATAAAAAGATACTTATGAGCCGCACCGGCGACACCTATCCGACCCTGGACGAACGGGTGCAGATGGCAAACCGTGTCAAACTTGGGCCTAACGAGACTATATTGTTTGTCTCTATCCATGCCAACGCCTCCTTAAAGCCTCAGGCAAACGGCTTCGAGGTATGGTATCTGCCCCAGGAATACCGGCGTACAGTGGTGGATTCTCAGTCTATAAACTCTACAAACAAGAACCTTCTTTCAGCTGTGAACACAATAGCAGAGGAGGAGCTTTCCATGGAGAGCGAGCTTCTGGCCAAGTCTGTCATGTCCGGAATGAAGGATAAGATAGGGAAGGATATCCCATGCCGCGGAATCAAGCAGGAGTCCTGGTTTGTGGTGCGCAATGCGAAAATGCCTTCAATACTTATAGAAATAGGATTTGTCACCAATCCTAAGGAAGGGGAGCTTCTCTCCAATGCCGGCTACTTGCAAAAAATCTCCGATGGAATTTATAATGGTATAAAAGACTTTGTCTATACTTTCGAGCATTCGGAGAAAAAATGAAAAGAGTGTTTCAGGCCGCAATTATTCTGGCTCTTATAGTTCTGGTGGTGTTTGCTGTATGCCTCTATAGGAATCAGAATGTCTATAAGGAGCGCACCCTTTTCTTTGTAGAGCCTGTCTCTAAGGCTGTGGTCATGGAGCACCGGCTTATTGCAGAAAAGCATGATCTTGAGCTGAATGTGGAGCTTCTTATAAAGGACGAGCTGCTTGGGCCGTCTCTTCTGGTCAGGGACAGCGCGTTCCCGGCCGGCACAAAGCTCAACCATGTGCTGCTGCGGGATGGTGTCCTCTATGCCGACCTCAGTATCGAGGCTATGTTCCCCTCTGCCCACAGCGGACTCAACTTTGAGGACAGCATCCGGATCCTTGAGGAGACCATCTCCTTCAACTTCCCGGAGATAAAAAATATAGTGGTGACTATTGACGGAAGCATTCCAAATTAATGTATTGACATTTTTTGGGCAGTGTTATATAAACTTCTAATGTCAAGCCGGTGTAGCTCAGTTGGTAGAGCAATAGACTGAAAATCTATGTGTCATCAGTTCGATTCTGATCGCTGGCAGCTTTAACTGGATCTTTAAGGTCCAGTTTTTTTTTGGCTTGATTATAGTTTGATAAATAGTTATACTTTTTATAATGAAAAATATAAATAAGAAATTATTTCTTCTGCTGATTCTGTTTGTATTCATATCAGGCTTCCTGTTCGCCGCTTCAGATGACGATGAGGATGACGATATAGACACATATGTTGAAAGCTACAGCCTTGGCGACCAGATGTTCTTTATAAACGGCGGTGTGTTCATCCCTCTGTTCTTCTTTGACAAAAGCGGCGAGGTTATGGACACCAACCTGACTCTTGGAGGCAATGGGTCGCTCTGCTGGCAGGTGTTCCTCTCAAACCATGTCTCATTAGGGGCAGAGCTTGGCGGTATGTTTGCCCTGAGCCCCAACAAGCGGGTTCTCTATATGATACCTCTTATGGTCAAGGCAACATATTGGTTCCGATTCTACCCATTTGAGGTGCCTATATCCCTTGGATTGGGTGGAAACCTCTCGATTCTGGAAGAGGCGGCCCATATAGATTTCATAGCCAAGCCTTCTATAGGTTTCTATTGGAACTTCAACGAGGAGTGGGCTTTCGGAGCGAATGCCACCTATTGGTTTGTACCGCAGATGTACTCTGGAAGTGGAAAGGTTCCAGAGAGCAACAGCATGTTCGGGAACTTCATGGATGTCTCCCTGTCTGTGCTGTTCAGGTTCTAGGAGGCAGATATGGGAAAAAAGATTCTTTCTGCTGTTCTGATCCTTATCTCCATTTCTATCCTCATCGCCTGCAACGAGAGTGAGATTGGTGTTTTCTATGGCCTTGCCAAGGAGGAGAAGGTAAAGAACTATGCACTTCCTGACCACTGTACCTCTGAGAGCATAGTCAAGACCGGCGGTTATCTCTATGTTGCCGCCAGCTCTGTTTATAAGAAGATGGCAGAGGGGGGAGAACTGGACTGGCATAAGATCAAGTCTCCCGACGGATACCACAATGTAACCGAGATGGGTATTGCAAATGATACACTCTTTATCCTGGCCTACGATTCTGATGAAGCAAAGCCATATCTTTTCAGCGGCACCGGCGACGGCACCTGGGAAAAGAAAGATACCTCAACAATAGAAAAAACCATATCAAGGATGAGGGTGGCCAACGATGTCATCTTTATAACTGACAGGGACGGACACCTCTATTATTCCAATGATTCAGGCTCTTCTTTCACCCAGGACACATCTCTTGAAGATTCCAAGCTTTTCAGCACCTCTACAGGAAACTTCGACCTTGTCTATGGCGGCGGAAGTTATTACCTCAATGCTCAGTACAAGCTGTACAGGGGTAATCCGGGCGGCTGGACAGAGTTCACTCCAACCCATGATGGAAAGATTTGGAAGGATAAAGAGGATGTATTCCTCCGGCTCTACTATGATGAAGGCGATGACCGGCTTTATACCGGTGATAATTCAGGTTATATATATGCAGTGGATTCTCCATCCGGTGCCTCTGGAACATCTTGGGTAAAGAGCGACTCTCATGCCAGATCAGGTATGGGACTCCAGGGTCTGGTGGTGGTGCGTGTTCCTACATCATCAGGATCCACCCGTAAACTTCTTCTGGCCGGCTCTGGAGTCAACAGCGGCCGTGGTTATTTCATTGTTGATAACCCACGGACATCGGAGCGGAAATATCTTGATCCAGAGCCACCGCGGAACAGGGATTATACTACAGTACTAAGCGATTTTTACGATTATAATGCTTTCGACCTTTCCAAAGCGGCGATAAACTATTTCTTTATTGATGAATATGCCGACGGCACCAACTTTGACCTATATGCCATGACCTATGGATACGGAGTATGGAAGAACACCAACAAGGGCGGTTATGAGCGGGGCTGGAACCAGGAGTAGTATTAATAATTTTCTATGAAGAAAATATCTGTCATTACTCTAAAGATATTGACTATAGTTGTGGGTGCCAGCATTTTGCTGTGTACAGCTCTCTTTTTTGTAGGGTTCTACCAGTTTGACAAGCAGTTTGACAAGCAGTACCGCACTACAATGATCTCTATAGCCAAGACAGCCCGGGATTCTCTGAATGCAGATCTTTTCCCAAAGTACCTTGAGACCAGCCTTCCAGACGGTTCCTGGTATGCTGTGCATGACATACTGCAGCGGCTTGTAAACGACTTTGAGCTTAACCTTATGTATGTCTCCTATGTGGAGCCACCTGATTATAACAAGATCCACTATATCTACAACCCTGTCCGCACAGGGAGCAAGTACAAGGAGTTCCCACTTGGCCACTTTGAGGTCTATAAGCAGCCTATCTATAACAATTCTGTCAAGCGGGTCTTCGAGAAAGGGGAGACCATAGTCCGGAACACCCTGAATACCAGGACCGGTGCCCATATAACTGCCAATATCCCTGTCAAGAACCATCTGGGAAAGGTTGTGGCAGTGCTTGGGGCACAGAAATCGGTCACTGAGTTTGCCAAAGTCCGGCAGAACTATTTCTTCTGGACCTTGGGTATAGAGCTGTTTTTCATCTTTATTTATATTGTACTTTTATCATCCTATTTCAGAAGAACATTCATCAGGCCTATAGTCAGCATAACCAGGGAGGCCCAGCGGTTTGCGGCCGACTCAAGTCATACCTCCGATATCCTTGAGAAAGTTAAGAACCATGACGAGATAGGTACTCTGGCTAAGTCCATCAACAAGATGGAGCAGGATATCAGGGAGTACATTTCAAACATCACCCAGATAACCTCCGAAAAGGAGAAGATGAACACCGAGCTTAACATTGCCACCCGGATTCAGGCAGGACTTCTGCCAAAAGAAGCTGTGGAAAATGATAATGTCTCTATAATGGCAAGCATGACTCCTGCCAAGGAGGTAGGGGGCGATTTCTATGATTTCTGCAAGCTGGATGATTGTCATTATATGGTCTGCGTTGCCGATGTCTCAGGCAAAGGGGTTCCTGCCGCCCTGTTCATGGCCATGGGAAATACATTGTTAAGAGATCACATAGTTCTTTTGATCAGGAACAGCACTTCCCTTGCCTCAGAAATCGGTCTGGTGAACAACATACTGTGCCGCCACAACGAGGGAAACCTGTTCATCACAGCCTGGATAGGTGTCTTGAATACCACGACAGGTCGTCTTGCATACATAGACGCCGGGCATAATCCACCGCTTATTAAACAGGGAGACGGCAGCTTTGCCTTTATTCCGAAGGCCAAGAAAGGGCTTCCGCTTGCATCTATGGAGGATTTCCCATACCAGAAGAACGATATCTACCTTAAGCCCGGCGACCGGCTCTTCCTTTATACCGACGGTGTCACCGAGGCACAGGACAAGGCACAGCAGCTTTATGGAGAGGATAAACTTCTTGAGTTTGCAGCTTCACATGAAAAGGATGAGCCGGAGGCATTCCTGAATGGACTTTCCGCCGAGCTGGCAGATTTCCAGAGCGACTGTGACCAGTTTGACGATATTACTATGCTTATGATGGACTATAAGGCAGCAGCCGGCTGTTCCGAAGATAAATAAAAAGATACATCAGCAGGATAGGGTAGAATGCGCTGCAGCACCCCTGAATGCCTAGGGCAAGTAAAACTATGGCGGCAGCACACAGCACGGCCTGTATGCGGGAGAACCATATCAGAAGCTGCTTCTTGCCAAATATCTTGGACACAATGAATATAATCAGCAGAGGATTGCACCACAGTATGTTCAGGTTTTTGTCTCCCGCATAATGGTCAGAGATAAACCACCAGTAGCAGATCATCATACCAACCACCCAGGGGGCGGCCACAAGTATGCAGTCGAACACATCCAAAAGCCTTCTGTTGCTTGGTAGCAGGGAAAGCAAGATCAGAAATACCAATCCTATGGCAAATACCATGAACGGCTGAGTAAAAACACCTGGGCGCCCCGGGTGCTCTGCATGGGCATCATGTATCATCTGGACTTTATCCACCAGCTTGCGGCCATCGGGCAGGTAGGCACTGTCGAACATCCGTTCTGTAAGTTCCGGAAGGAAAAAGGCATGCTCCGGCTTAACCTTCTCGTCGGTGTTAAGGCCAAGCGCTATCTGTATTCCCAGGTCGTACCACGGCACTGTATCAAGGTAATCCCTTATCCAGTCGCGGTAGGTTCGGCTGGTTATCTCTTTACGAATATTCTCGTCATACTTCAGCGGTCCGACACTTTTCTCCAGCACCGCCACCATCTGGGAAGAACAGTTGGCGGCAAGGAAGTCGTATTTGTAGTATTTGTTCTCTTCCTTGGAATTCCACTCCAAGAAATCGTATATTTTATCTATTTCAGCCTGGTTCAGGTTCAGCCGCTGCCGCTCTACATCCCGTTTATGGCTGACATATTTTTGTAATTCTTTGGAATAATCTACCCTGAACAGGTAAAAGTCCAGTTTACCTTTAAGAAAGTTGCGCACAAAGCCAGGTTTCTCAAAGTTGAATGTGCCATAGTTATATAGAATGAACATGGGTTCCTTACTTGAATCCTCCGGGTCGTTGCGCAAGATCATGAAGCAACTGTGGCCATAGTGAGCATATATTTTCATACCCGGCCCTACTGTTATTATGTTCACTTCCTCTTTGTATCTGGCAGACAGAGGAGAGGGGCATAGACATAATAGAATGGAAAAAAGAGCAAGGACAGCAAGCTTTCTCATCAGTTTTATTGTAAGGCAGGTCATGTCATTCTGCAAGAGCATTTTTCCCTTGACAATTCGGCACGGGGGGGGGTAGACTGTAAAAAATGGGAGGAGATAATGAAATCAAATAAAGCTCTTAGGTTTATAGTTCTGCTTATAGCAGTTATTGCATTCTTTATGGTATATGCTTCCAGCGATTCAGCCGGGACATCTCGAGAACAAACAGGTGTAGACACTAGTTTCGAAGGAACATATGTTTATACTTTCCAGGGTAACAATGAAGACATTTTTGAATTTTATAAAAATGGCAATATGCGAGTTTTTGAAAAAATGGGTGATTATCCTCGAGAATGGCTGGAAGATGGTAGTTATACTATTTCTGCTGATGGCAAAAAAATCATTTGTAACGGTGAAGTACACGGAATCACATATTTCATGCTCAGCGATGACAAGTCATATATGACTGCTAGTAACGGATGGGTTCTGTATAAAGAGTAAATTTGAGTTAAATAATTCAAAGGCTGCACACTGCTGCAGCCTTTATTATTGCCCAGGCCTCAGAAGCCAGTCAGCAATATTAAGATGCTTTATTCCATCTCTTGAAAAATCGATTCTGTCCATAGTCAGAAGATATTTAGGAAAGTTGTCCTGTACCATACGGAACGGCTTAAGTTCCCGCTCCAGCACTGCACTGTCCATGACCGTCTGGCATACCTGAAAATATGCTGTCTCTCTGCCAGCTTTTGTCGCCACAAAGTCAAGTTCTGTACTGTTGCCGTTTGCCCCTGCTATCCCGGTGTCAACATCATATCCCCGCCGGATAAGTTCCAGATAAACAAGGTTCTCCAGTATATGACCAAAGTCTGAATTTCTGTTTCCTATAAGATATGAACGCAGAGATGTATCGACACAGTAGTATTTCCCATTGGTCCGAAGCCGCTCTTTTCCCCGTATATTATATCGTTCACACTGGTAAAGGACAAAGGCATTGCACATAAGGTTAAGATAGTTTTCCACCGCATCCACCGAAATAGAATGCCCCTGGCTTTTCAGTGTATTTGCAATAGAGTTGGCAGAAACTGGGCTGCCGATATTCTCGAACAGGAACTTTGCAACTTTAAGGAAAGTGCCTACGTTCCGTATCTTTCCTCGCAGTATTATATCCCGCATGAAGATTGAATCGAACAGTCCTGACATGATTGTGTCCTGAAGGTACGGATCATCCACTAAAGCCGATGCAGGAAAAGAACCTTTATTTATGTATTCATTCAGGAATGCATCTGGAGCATCCAGTACTTTTTCCCTGTTGTACAGCTTGAAATCAATGTATTCAGAGAATGAGAGAGGAAGCATCTTTATCTCGATATAGCGGCCCGAAAGATAGGTAAGGTGTTCTCCTGAAAAAAGCCGTGAGTTGGAGCCGGAAACGAAAATATCGCAGTCAAGGCTGGCTCTGAGGCTGTTTATTTTCCTTGCCCATTCTTCTATTTCCTGAACCTCGTCAATAAGGAGATAACAGTGTTTTCCGGCAGGAATTTGTTCTTTTATATATTTAGTGAAAGAGTTGCCAACTTTAAGATAATCCCATTCATCTTTCTCAAAGTTGATATCAATTATCTGGTCGGCTTCTGTTCCTGTTGCCAGGAGATGGTTCTTAAGCACTGCCAGCATAGATGATTTGCCACACCGCCGGACACCAGAGAGAATCTTTACAAAATCGGTATTAAGCCCTTTAAGCATTTTTTCTAAATAAAGCTGTCGATTTATATCCATATCTCAGAGTATAACCTGAAAACTTATAAAAATCAATAGTTTTAGGTTTAATAACCGATAAACTTTCTAAATATAAAAGTTTTAGTGTTTATAAACGATATTGCTTCTGCTGTTACTTGCCTTGACAAAGGCATATGTTGGCTTTAATATTTATAATGTATAAAAAAATATAGTAATTTCTGGGAGAAAACCATGAAAAAGTTGTTTTCAATCATTGCAATAGTGCTCATGACGACAGCAGTTTTTGCCGATGATGCCGAGGCCAAGAAGCTTCTGGATGCATATAAAATGGTGGAGATCGAGGCCGAGAATTATAAATTTACAGTTGGTGTGACCGAGGTGACTCAGCAGCTCTACGAGGCTGTCACCAACGAGAATATCTTCAAGTTTAAGTTCAAGCTGCTGCCTGCAGAAAGCATGAGTTTCTATGATGCAATCTACTTCTGCAACAAGCTTAGCAAGCTTGCCGGATATCAGCCTGTCTATGCCCTGGATGATGACTATGATGTGGACAACTGGGATTATGCTCCCCACACAGGCCAGAAGATAGAGATGGGCCGGCTGACATGGGATCAGACCAGAAATGGTTACCGCCTTCCTATGATAGCAGAATGGAAGTATTGTGCCGACGGCGATGAGGAATATCTTTACAGCGGAAGCGACAAGCTGGATGAGGTTGGCTGGTATGACAAGAACAGCGATTTCAAGACCCATAACGTGGGAAAGAAAAAGGCTAACGGATTCGGCCTCTATGACATGAGCGGCAATGTATGGGAATGGTGCTGGGACCAGAATACCAAGTTCACCTACGATTCCCGCTATTACTGCGGAGGCTCATACAAGACCACCGAGAAGCAGTGTGCAACCAAGGTCACATCCTCTGGAAAGCCAGAGAAAGGGGCTGCGAATATAGGAATCCGCCTGTTCCGCTCCACAGTTCCTCCGCAGCCTGAGAAGCCGGTGGAAAAGCCTAAAGAAAAACCAAAGATGACAATTAACTGATCACAGATAGACAATGAAGATGTAGACGGTGCAGATGCCCATTGCCAGGATTGAGGCAGGGGCCAGCCACATGCAGTACCGTCCCCAGCTCACTGGATGCCCTGCTTTGGCACATATTGATGTTCCTACCACATTCGCCGATGCTCCGATAGGGGTGGCACATCCGCCTACATCGGTACCCATGGAGAGTGTCCAGGCCAGGGTGTGCATGCTTACCCCGGTTGTGGCTGCCAGAGATTCTATGATAGGAATCATGGTGGCAGTGAATGGAATGTTGTCCACAAAAGCGCTGGCAATGCCCGATACCCACATTACAATTCCTATCATCAGGTAAGGATTGCCGCCACTGACAGCCTTGATTCCCTTTGCTATTATTCCCAGAACTCCGGTAAGCTCCAGTCCGCTCACCACCACAAAAAGTCCGGTGAAGAAAAGCAGAGTCTTGTAGTCAACCCGCTTCAATATATAAAGGATATATCTTGGAGCCGCAAGAAAGGTTATGACTGATATGATAACCCCGATTGTCGGTACGGTAAGCCCTGTCTGGGCATGGGTCACCAGGAGCACAATAGCACAGGTAAATGTTATGATGCTCATCACAAAGCCGTTGAAAGATGTTATAGCTGACTCTGGCCGGGGAAACTTGGTGGGATCCACAGATGCAGTTCTTTCAGAAAGCTCCTTCCGGAAAGCAAAATAGAAAAACACAACAACTGCAGCAAGGGAGAGTCCCGCCATAGTTCCTGTGTTGCGCAGGAAGTCTCCAAATGTGTAGCCTAAAGAAGTTCCTATGATGATGTTTGGAGGATCTCCGCACATTGTTGCGCTGCCCCCTATGCTGGCACAGAAAACTTCGGGAAGAATCATGGGAATAGGGTTGAAACCAAGCCGGTTGGCCAGTTCCACAGTAATGGCTGCAAGGAACAGTATGACAGTTATGCTGTCTATGAACATAGAAAGGATGGCCGACAAGAGCATGAAGGAGATGAAGATAGGGATGACCCTGTAGTTCACTATCTTTGCAATCCACATACACAGCCAGGTGAAAAAGCCGGTGCGGGCCATTCCCTCAACCATAATCATCATTCCGGCTATAAATATAATAGTAGCCCAGTTGATGCCGCTGTTTATGGTAGCCTCCGCATCCAGTACAAACCAGAAGCTTAAGGCAAGCATGGAGTTAAGGCTTAATGCAGTCCATACCGCATCCATACTGTGCATACAGAATCCGAATACAATAATCAAAGTTGCCCCAGCTCCGGCTAGGGTAATGAAATGGCGCTCAAATTTTTCACTTATTATGAAAGCGAACATGATGATAAAAATCAAAACAGAAGAAACTTGTGCTATCATAAAAAAAAAATACAATTTTAATAGATTAAATACAAGATATTTAGAAAAAAATTTTCTTTTATTTTTTTATTTACGAAAATTCACAAATGGAGGATATGCTTTCTTTACTGCGGAGTAGAGGAGGTATCCTCCTACTATGCCTGCCAGGTTCTGGACTATGTTTCCGGGAATCTCAACGACAGCGGCACCGGCACCAGCCATAAGGCATCCTACTGCAAAGTATCCGCCGGCCATTATGACAGTTCCTGCTGCAAATACTATGATTCCAGAGACTATGACAGAGAACTTGTTCTCCCGGCGCAGGAGCAGCTTGAGGATAAGCCCCACTGCCAGACCCTGAAGGCCGTGGATGATGAAGGAGAAGGGGGCCCACTGGGAGAATCCGCTTAATATGTCGGCTATAGCTGTTCCAAGGCCACCGGCTATGAATGCAGTCACAGGGCCGAAGGAGAGGGCGGTGAAGTAGATGGCAAGGTCACCCAGGTTGATGTAACCTCTGGTAGGCGCTATAGGGATGCGCACTGCGATAGTCATTACCACAGTTACAGCTGTGAGTATGGCTGCAGCTGCAATCTTGAATGATATAGATTTTGTACCGTTTATAGATGACATAAGGAGCCTCCTTTTATCAACCTACTTATAAGGTAGGTATTAGGTATTTTAATTATTACCCCCAAAAGTGTCAATATATTTTTTTGTTATATTTTTTTATGTTACTTGAAACGCATTATCCCTCTGATATAAAATAAATCGTGATAACCAAAAACATCTTTTCAAACATCTGTCCTCTGGACCACCGTTATTATCTTGCCAACCGCGCAG
>JAGCPA010000056.1 GCA_017642445.1 Spirochaetia bacterium | reverse complement strand
TCCACGACAGCCTTGTGCACCGACTCAGGGAGCTTAAAGACTACACCGACAATGTGATCACCGACAGCCATAAGGAGCATATCTCAAGCGAGATCTCTGCCATCATAGACGAGGCCAGGGATATATCATTCAACCTGATTCCATTCATCTCTTCCAGCGAATCGGGAGAGGATTTTGTGGATGTCATTAAAAACTATGCAGCCGAGATCCTTATGGCCAAGGACATACAGCTGTCAATATCGAGCACAGGCTTCAACAAGATATCGCTGCCTGAGGATATGCGTATAAGCATGTTCCGGATAATCCAGGAGACTCTGAACAATGTGGTCAAGTATGCCGAGGCATCCAAGGTTACAATGAAGTTCATCTACTCCTATCCATTTGTCATGTTCTCGGTCGCCGACGATGGAGTCGGACTGCCAGACAGCAGCATTGGAACCGGTCTGCCCAAGGAGCATATCGGATTCTATGGCATGAGGGAGCGGGCTAAATATTATAACGGAACATTCACTGTGACATCCCAGCCCCATAAAGGGACTAAGATCAGTGTAAGAATTCCGTTCAAGGAAGAAAAAAATGGTTAAGAAGATTCTTTTGGTGGATGACCACCCGGCTATCAGGGCCAGCATCGGCGCAGAGCTTATCAGAAAGAACATCACAGAGCAGATTTTTGAGGCGGGAAACAGCGAGGAGGGGTATGAGCAGGCAATGGCTCTGAATCCAGACCTTATAGTTATGGATATCTCCTTATACGGAGCTTCTGGCATAGAGCTTACAAAAAAGATTCTTCAGAATAACCCGCGCATAAAGATTGTCATGCTGTCCATGTATTCCAAGGTGATCTATATAACCGAATCCCTCAAGGCAGGGGCAAAAGGCTATATCCTGAAAGAAGCTGACATGGAGAGCATAATAGATGGAATAAAGAAAGTCCTTTCGGGCGAGACCTATGTGGACAGCAGGATAAGCAGCAAGGTTATCGCAAGCCTTATTGCCCCGGAGGAGAATATGGAGCTTTCGTCCGACGGCAACTCCTACGACACTCTCTCTTCCAGGGAGCAGGAGGTGCTCAGGCTTCTGGCCGAGGGAAGAGATATCCGCGAAATTGCCAAGGAGCTCTGCATAAGCTCAAAGACAGTTATAAACCACCGCACCAACATCATGCAGAAGCTTAACTGCAGCAACATGGTTGAGCTGATTAAGTATGCTATTCATATAGGGCTGGTGGATGCATGAGAACTATTGTTTTTCCCTATGGGAAAAGCAGCCTGAAATTAGAGGTGCCAGAGGAGCATCTGGCAGGAATAATAACACCTCATCTTCATGAATATGTGCCTGAAGCAGAAGGCGCTGAACTGGTGTATCATGCACTGACACACCCTATAGGAACTGAGCGGTTATGTGACCTGGCTGCCGGAAAAAAACGCATTGTGGTCATATCATCAGATCATACCAGGCCCGTGCCAAGCCGGATCATAATGCCCCAGATACTAAAGGAGATACGCCTTAAAAACCCGGATGCCGATATAACAATCCTTAAAGCCACCGGCCTGCACCGGGCCACCACCCGAGAGGAGCTGGAGGAGAAGTTCGGC
>JAGCPA010000055.1 GCA_017642445.1 Spirochaetia bacterium | reverse complement strand
TACATCCTGAAGGGTCACCTTCTTATCCGGTTTGAAGCACAGCGGGTACATGGCATCCAGTTTATAATCATCTTTATAGAGTGACGGGGCCAGTACCTTATGTCCTATCCAGGTCCGCATATGGCAGTAATCTTCAGCAACTTCTTTTCCAGAATAGGTCTGGAACAAGTTCAGCTCATGATTCTTTCCATATACTGCAAAACCATGTTTCTCAGGCAGTTTCTCAAGGTTCTTCGAGGTAAAGCTCTCATCATATTCCGAAAGATATTCCAAGGTGAACTCATTGCCGAAGACCGACACTTTATCTGCCGGCAGCTTGACTGCGGCATACTGATACCCGGTGTACATCTCCATATACCACACCTCTTTCTGGTCAGCTATAAGGGCTATGTTGCACTCGCTGCTGCCATACTGGTCTATTATTGAGGCCAGAACCTTCGCCGCCTCCCGGGCACTTCGGCTCTGGCATAAAACCAGATCTGCCGCCGTATTTTCTGTAAGCCCTGTTTCCTTTAGTGGATCTGCCTTGAGGGCAGCGCTGTTTGCAAAGGCTGTTATGGCCATAGTCATGGCCACACCATATTCATTGGTGCAGGCCGTTGCATCATTGGGCACACCTGCCCCTTTCATCACACTGGAGAAGAAAGGAGTTGCCGTATACCTGTAAGTTGTGGCCGGGATATTGGCAAACACCTTGCCCTTCATATCAACCTGCATTTTGCGGCCAGGCTTGTTCTCCATCCTTGGTGTTATGGTGACATGGTTTCCCCAGACAGCCTGGTTGTCGCTGGATCTGGCGATAAAGGCAGTCCCGTCGGCACTGGCGGCAGACCCTACATAGACACCGGTGCAGGCAGAAACCGCATCAGCAAGGGCAAAAAGTACTATGCATATTGCAATCAGCATCTTACCAATATTTCTCATAAAGCAACCTTATCATCCGTTAAAGAAATTGAACATCCTATCCCTGAAGTCAGGGGCTGTGTCATAGCAGTCGTGGCCGTAATCCTTATACATATGGATCTGGCACCCCAGCTTTCTGGCAATATCATAGGAAGCGGCACTGCCAAGCACAGCATCATCCTCGGAACCCACCACCAGGACAGGACATTTGATCTTATCCAGCTCAGATGTGGCATCAAAGTCCACAGCTCCTTTTGCTATAATGATAAACCTGGCGAATTCCTCTTCTGTCACGCTCTTTCCTGTGGCAATAAAGATATCCCTGAACTGATCAAACAGATAAGACGGATATACTTTCTTTAAAAAATCGAGATAAAGTGCTGCTCCATCCCTCTTCTCAGCCATGGAAACCCAGCCCCCGATGACAGAATTGCCCAGATCAGATATTTTTGCAGCTGTGGAACCAAGCACCAGCTTATGCACCAGCTCAGGGTACCAGGCCGCAATCAGCATTGCCATCATCCCGCCCTGGGAAGCACCGAAGAGACAAACATCCTCAAGTCCCAGCTCCTTCATCTTCTCTGCTGTGTCCCTGGCCATATCTGTCACTGTGTAGACCGGGGGAACATCTTCACGTCTGTCAATCAGATAAATTGTATAGTCCTTGTCATAGGCCCTGAATGCATTCTTTACAGCATCCCCCATCAGCAGGACACTCTTGACACTGAGTCCAGGCAGCATCACCAGAATTTTATCTCCGGTACCGAATTTAATATAGTTCATAGCTTTATTCTAACCTCATATTGACGGCAATACAATATAAAGATAGAGTTAAATTGTGGGCGCACCAGAAACAGTAATCACAATCAGGCATCTCTGTAAGGAATATGAGAATGTCACCCCTCTTTCAGATGTCAATGCTGATATAAAGAAGGGAGATGTCATAGCCATAATCGGCCCCTCAGGATGCGGAAAATCCACCCTTCTCCGGTGCATCAACCTTCTGGAGAAACCTACAGGCGGAGAAATCCTTATAGACGGTGTGGCAATAACAGACCACAAAAGCGATGTCCCTGCCCTGCGCCGGAAGATGGGCATGGTGTTCCAGTCCTTCAACCTGTTCAACCATATGACAGTGATAGAAAACATAATGGCTGCCCCGGTTGACCTGCTCCACAGGCCAAAGGAGGAGGCTCGGGCAAAGGGAATGGAGCTTTTGCGTATGGTGGGGCTGGCAGACAAGGCAGATTCCCTTCCGGAGATGCTTTCAGGAGGTCAGAAGCAGCGGGCTGCAATTGCCCGGACCTTGGCCATGGATCCTGATATAATCCTTTTTGACGAGCCCACAAGCGCCCTGGATCCCACCATGATCGGCGAGGTGTTGAGCGTAATAAGGAATCTGGCCCGCCAGGGCATGACCATGCTTATCGTGACCCACGAGATGAAGTTTGCCCGTGATGTCTCCAACCGCGTCTTCTACATGGACCAGGGGATCATCTATGAGGAAGGAAGTCCTGAACAGATCTTTGAACACCCCCAGCGGGAAAGGACACGCCAGTTCATACACCATCTCAAGGTCATGTATGAGCATATAAAAAGCAGGGACTTTGATTTTATAGCAGTCTCCGGCAAACTTGAGGAGTTCGGCAGGAAGCAGCAGATATCCCAGAAGACCATCATCAATATGCAGCGTGTTTTCGAGGAGCTGGTGATGCAGGCTCTTATTCCCTCAACCGGTACTGAAATAAATCTGACATTCACTGCAGAATATTCAGAATCCAACGCTTCAGTGGAGCTGCGCTTCCGTTATACAGGAGAGGAATTCAATCTAATTGACAGATGTGACCAGATATCCAGGAAGATTGTGGATAGCGCATTGTCATCATATTCCCACTCATACTCCGATGGAATGAACACAGTTATATGCGGGATAAGGTGCGGGGTGTGAATATGAGAAAAAGCATTATTGTACTTATCATATTATGCATTCTCACAGGCTGCGGAAAGAAAGAGCATAAGGAGATAACATCTGTCCGGCAGCTTGATGACAGCCGTTATACAATAGGCTACGGCGAAGGGCATTCTGCTTATTATGCAATGAAAGAGTTTCTTCCTAATGCAAAGCTTCATTCCTACCCTGACCATATTACAGGTTTTGAGGCAGTAAAGACAGGAAAGATCGACGGCTATGCATTTGAGCGCCGGCTGCTGGAACTGGCCATAAAAGAGGGACTCTCCGGTGTTCATACACTTAAGGAGAATATCGGAAAGCCGATAGATCTGGCAGTAGGAATCTCTCCTGTGACAAAGATTCCAGACTTTGAGAACAAGATAAACACTTTCATCGCAGAAATACGCAAAAACGGCATATATGATGAAATGGTGAGCCGATGGCTCAACGGCGGTATAGATGCAGAGATGCCTGAGGTAAAGAAGGCAGAGACCCCTGTCTATCATCTTGCGGTGGGAACAACCGGCGAGATTCCTATGTTCACCTTCTACAAAGGGACAGAACTGGCAGGGTTTGATATAGAGCTTGCACAGCGTTTTGCCCTGTGGCTGAATGCAGACCTGGAATTCAAGGTATACAACTATGGCAGTATTATTGCCGCAGCCACCTCCGGAGACATTGACTGCATAATGGCAAACCTGAATGTGACACCGGAGCGCCTGGAGAGCATAAGGTTCTCCACCACTATCTTATCTGTAGAAAACACTATTCTTGTGAGGAATACAGACAAAACAGCACTCATGAGTGGCTTCAAATCCAGCTTCCTGAAAACCTTTGTGCGGGAATCAAGATGGAGACTTATTGTAAACGGAATCGGAATCACTATCCTTATCTCCATATTATCCGCATTGTTCGGCACTGTGCTGGGCTTCGGAATATGCGCCCTGCGGATGAGCAGGAACAGGCTTATCAACGCTGTTTCCCTTGCGTATATCAGGATAATGCAGGGAACACCTATGGTAGTCCTTCTGATGATCATGTTCTACATTGTCTTCGCCGGATCAAGCATATCCGGAATCTGGGTTGCAGTAATAGGATTCGGCATGAACTTCGGCGCCTATGTGAGCGAGATGATAAGGACAGGTATCCTGGCAGTTGATAAGGGACAGATGGAGGCAGCTCTGGCCCTGGGCTACACAAAGCCCCACGCCTTCATGAAGATAGTGCTTCCACAGGCTGCACGCCACTTCCTGCCAGTTTATCAGGGAGAGTTCATAAGCATGGTGAAGATGACCTCTGTCGTAGGATATATTGCGATACAAGACCTTACCAAGGCCAGCGACATCATAAGGAGCCGGACCTTCGAGGCATTCTTCCCTCTTATAACCACCGCTGTAATCTACTTCATCATTGCATGGCTCTTGACCCGTGTGCTGACTATGCTGCAGAACAGGCTTGATCCTAGAAGAAAAAAGTAATCAGTTTTATTCCCACTCGATGGTAGCTGGAGGCTTTGAAGTTATATCCAGGGCAACCCGGTTCACATGCTTGACCTCGTTGACAATGCGGGTTGAGATTCTGTCCAGGACATCATAGGGAATACGGGCCCAGTCTGCTGTCATGCCGTCGATCGATGTGACTGCCCGCACAACCACAGTGTAATCGTAGGTGCGCTGATCCCCCATGACACCAACAGAATGGATATCAGGAAGACATGTGAAGTACTGCCAGATCTCCCTCTGGAGCCCTGCATTCTTTATCTCTTCCCTGAGAATCGCATCGCTTTCCTGCACAATTGTAAGCTTTTCCGGAGTGATCTCCCCAAGTACACGCACCCCTAATCCAGGTCCCGGGAAAGGCTGGCGCCACACCATCTCCTCGGGCAGTCCAAGCGCTGTTCCAAGTGCTCTGACCTCGTCCTTGAAAAGCCGGTTCAAAGGCTCAAGAAGCTTGAAGTTCATATCCTTGGGCAGGCCGCCAACATTGTGGTGCGACTTTATGGTCTGGGCTGTCTTGGTACCGCTCTCTATCACGTCGGTATAGAGGGTTCCCTGGGCAAGCCACTTGATATCGGTTCCCTTGAGCAACTTTGCAACCTCATCACGGAAGGTGTAGATGAACTCGCCCCCTATCACCTTGCGCTTCTGCTCCGGGTCTGATACCCCTTTAAGCTTCTCCATGAAGCGCTCAGATGCATCAATCTTGATAAGGTTCAGATCCATGTTTTTGGAGAAGGTCTCCATCACAGATTCGGCCTCCCCCTTTCTGAGCAGTCCGTGGTCTATGAACATGCAGTAGAGGTTCTTGCCAATAGCTTTGTTCAGTAGAGCTGCCACAACAGAGCTGTCCACACCGCCGGAAAGGCCCAGCAGCACTTTATCAGAGCCTACTTTGGCCCGTATCTCCTCTATCTGCCGCTGTATGAAATCCTTCATGGTCCAGTCAGCCTTGGCCTTGCAAACCTTGAACACAAAGTTCCTCAGTATCTCCAGACCGTACTGGGAATTCCGCACCTCCGGATGGAACTGGAGGGTGTAGATATGGCGGGACTCGTCAGCGCTGGCTGCGTTCAGGCAGGTTGCGCTTGAGGCTATAGTCTTGAAACCAGGGGCAAGAGAGGCAACCTGGTCGCCGTGGCTCATCCACACAGTCTGTTTCTTGGGCAGCCGGTCGAAGAGAAGAGAGCTCTGGCACTCTATCACTGCCCTGCCATATTCCCTCTTTTCCGCCGATTTTACGGTGCCCCCCAGCATCTGGTGGGTCATCTGCATTCCGTAGCATATTCCTAAGATAGGG
>JAGCPA010000054.1 GCA_017642445.1 Spirochaetia bacterium | reverse complement strand
CTCTCCCAGAGTACGATCTTTTCAGCATCGTCTCTGGACTTGGAACACTTCAGCCGCAAAAACCCATAAAGGAATTCGTACAGCCCTTTATAGTATTCCGTCCGCCTCTTATGCAGCGCAAGAAGCGATGAAAGGTCCGCATCCGGGCCGAGGGCCGCAAGCAGCGCTTCCCCTTCCCAGCTGCAGCGCGTATCCTCGCCGTACACCTCCTGTATCGTCCGGCGAAGCTCTTCCACTGAGAGGAATCGTCCACGCGGTCTCTCCTCCTGCAAGATGCCGAGAATATTCTCTGCATCCCGTTTGTAACGGCGAAAAAAGTAGAATGAATGCACAAGCAGCCATGCGTCGTCCTGCGCGTAGAAGGAAACCGTACTGTCCGTCCCCGTGAATAAACCGGTCAGGGGTTCCACGTGGCGGCGAAAATTTTCCCGATAGCGAGGCGTCTCCGAAATCTGGGGCATCGAGTGCATCCATCGCGGGAAAAGATCATGCCGCTGTCCCACCGATGCGACGCAATCCTCAAAGAGCGACGACGGCTCCAAGAGCGCATAGTCGATGTCGTGGGTTGTCTTACGGAAATCATGGCGCAGCGTTACTGACGCGCCGCCATAGATGACGACAGAAACCGGAGGCCCCCCTTTTGCCGTGTATTCAGATGCGACCTCTGAAAGCAGCGCGACAATATCTGACCGTGTAAATCTATTTTCCATTATGCACCAAAAATACTATTGCACAGTATATTTGTCAAAATTTTATAATGTGATGCCTTCTCTTTGCAAAGAGAAGCAACTTTGGCCTCAATGATGTCCAGAGCTCTGTCAACAGCCTGGTACACTTCTGTTCTTTCCCAGGGAATCACTTTCCGGCAGTAAAAGGTAAGGCGTCCGGTGCAGGTCTTTCCACCAGATTCCAGCCCGAAAAAAAGCCTTTGCCGCTGTGCAGAGAAGTTGCCGAATGCTGCAAGCTGTCCTATAGTATCAGCCATGATCTCATCAAGAGCATGGTTTTTCATCCCTCCAAAAAGGCGCAATGTCTCGTAATGTGCACATTCGTGTGCCATCCGGAGAGCAGCAGAACGGCACAGCCAGTCATCTTCATCCAGTCCTAAAGCCGAAGCCGGAATGTTGCTGTAAGGGGCGTTCCCCAGCAATATAACTCTATGATGCTGAATTCCAGTGGCCTTGGCATCTATGGTAAGTGCGTTGACAGTAAGAGGGAGTTCTTCGATATCAGGATGCCCATTGACCAGCGCCTCCATGCTGCATAGATCATCATGGCAGCCTGTGGAGATAACCGGAATCCTCCCCCCAGAAGTAGATGCAAAATAGATTTTAATGGCATCTGGCTGCAACAGCGGAAACCGGTCTACAGGGAGCTTGAATGTGTCTGAAAGAAACTGCAGGGCATCTTCCCCGGCCGCCTCTTTCCACAAAGCGGTAAAAGGTTCATCTGGCAGGGGAAGAAGGGCCGGTTCATTCAGAACATCATATCGGTAAGATAGGTACTCTTGGGCAGAAATAAATGGCATATATTAATCAAATCAGATTCTGAGAACAGTATTTAACCATATCGCAGCCACCGCCTGCAACTTTATCAGCCATACAACTTTGCATTTATTTTTCCACTCATTTCTGTGTTATGTTTGCCTCCACCGGCAACGTTTTCCAATTCCGCCTTGTCCAGCTCAATATTCTCAAGCTCTGTCAGATAAGCCTCAGCCTCAGCCTTTGTGATCTCAAAACCCTCGGCCTTTGCCAGTGCAATCAGTTCTTCTGCTGTCTTGCACTGAGATGCTTTTTTAAGCATTTCTTTTGTAAGTTTTTTCTTGTCGATTGGCATAATTACCTCTAGTATATGTAATAATTATTATAATTTATTAGATTTGTCAATTTCCTTCTCTTTCTGGAAGAAGAATCCTGCTCTTTCTATGATCTCCATCATCTCTTTCTGGCTCCGGGTCTCCATAATGGTTTTCCGGTCCTTCTCTGTTAAGCGTGACAAAGGTCCTGCCAGGGACAATGACAGCTCCTCCTGGTGGTTTTTCTCCCAGTCTGCACCAGCAACCCGGGAAGCGACAAACTGGGAAATTTCCTTGAATTCACCGCAGCATTCCCTGAAGTAACTGCCATGTACAGCCTGGGCCCGAGCCGCGCAGCCTCCCCGGCAGATGAATGCATACGGACATCCCAGACAGGGCTCCATGATGTCTGTGGTACGGGTTCTCCATTTGGCTCTGTCAAAATTCCATATTACCTGTCCTGTCTCCTGGTCCACATATCCTACAGATGTTTCCTCCTTGGCCACAAGATCCCAGCAGGCATATATTTTTCCAAAGGGGTCTACAACCATGATTCCTGACTCGGAACCGCAGTAGCCTGGATTGAAATCGGGATAGGTCTCTTTCTTCATGAGCTCTTCCATCCCTTTGGCAGGAGTGCTGTACTGGCTCTGGTGCTCCATAGCTTCCCGGGCTGTGAACCCCATAGCCATGAGTTCGTCGATGATCTCATACTCCATGACACCGTTCTCAGGATGAATGTCATCGTTTATAGCTTTGAAATAGTAATAAAAATTTTTATATTCCAGAAGACCTCTGGCCTTGATGTCATCGACCAGGTCCTTCATGCAATGCAGGTTGCTGCTGTTCACATTGACGCGCATGCTTATCTTGATATCGCGCTTCAGTGCCAGCTCAATATTTTTCATGATCTTTTCGTAAGTACCGCATCCGCTCTTGTGGAGCCGCATCCTGTCATTCACAGGTCCTACACCGTCCACAGTGATCTGCAGGGTAGAGAACTTGAACTCTGCCAACAGATCAATATAGGCATCCAAATCAAATCCGTTTGTAATTGCACTCATCTCCATGCCCATCTCTTTGCAGCGCTGGCATATAGAGCGTACAATCTCGATATTCTTTGCAAGGAATGGCTCGCCGCCGTAGAAAGTGCAGTGATTTACATTGTAGCCCCTCTCCTTATAGTCCTTAAGAGACTTGAAAATAGCCTCGATCATCTCAGGACTCATGTTAAGGTCCAGCCACTGCTGTCCTCTGCGCAGACGGTGCTGCTCAAAGCAGTATGGACAGCGGAAATTGCAGTCGTATGTGGGCAAAATTACCGGACCTATGCCGCTTCTGGAAATAATAGTCCTGTATACCCGGCCCAGCAGCTTCTGATCTGCCAGCTCTGTTTCCTCATCCTTGCAGGTTATGTGTCCCCGCAGCAGAAGTCTTTCCCTCAATGCCAGAGGGAGTTTGCCGAAATCTCCTGCCTTGACTTTGTCGGCATCTTCCTTGGGAAGAATGTCCATAGCGCCATAAAGGCCGTTGAACAGGAGTATTCTGTCATTAATTATCTCTTCCTTCCCGTTGATAAGGGGAAGGAAGAGTTCGTATGTGCTTACTCTCATATTTTGTGTTTTTAGTTATGTAAATCGGTATAATCAGCAGTCTTTAAGTGTTCCGCACTTGAATGCGCAGCCGTCGATCATATAACAGGTCTTGATACCGCCGGCAACTCTATCAAGTTCAGATGAGTCCAGCTCAAAATCTGCAAGCTCTGACAGATAAGCATCAGCCTCAGCCTCTGTGATCTCGAAGCCGCCGGTCTTAGCCAGTGCTACCAGTTCCTTGGCAGTTTTGCACTTAGCTGCTTTCTCCAGCATCTCTCTTGTAAGTTTTGTCTTGTCAATCGGCATATTAATCCTCCTTGGAAAACCTGGGGTTAAAAAGGTATGAAATTGTCGGTTTTGAATAAGCCGCACTTCTCTGCACAGCCGTCAATCATATAGCAGAATCCGATACCGCCTGCAATTTTTTCCAGAGCAGCGTTATCGAGTTCAAAATCTGCAAGCTCTGCCATGAAAGCCTCGGCCTGATCCTTTGTGATCTCAAAGCCTCCGGTTTTTGCCAGAGCCACAAGCTCATCAACTGTCTTACACCGCATTGCTTTCTCAAGCTGCTCTTTTGTCAGATTAAATTTTTCAAATTCTACCATATAATAACTCCACATTAAAATTACTTTAATAATAGTCAACTGTCAACAAAAAATTTTAACTGTTGAATTTTTTCATATCTATCAGATTCTCATGCCTTGCCACAATTGCAGTTCCCACAGCATCTCCTGTCACATTCACAGTGCAGAGCATCATACCTGCCAGAGGGTACAGCCCCATGACCAGGCTTATGGATTCTGCCGGAACATTTATCTGCTGAACCAGCAGGGAAAGACAGATGAGGGCTGCTCCCGGAACACCCGGAGCTCCTATGGAGAGGACAAAGATTGAGAAGAAAAGGGAGAGCACTATGCTTCCTGTTATCGGAACCCCGAAGATCTTGGCCATGAAGAGGGTTGAGATCATCAGTGTCACACAGGATCCGTCCATGTTGATTGTTGCTCCCAGCGGCAGAGAGAAGGAATAGACCCGTCTTGATATACCCATCTCCTCGGCCTGCTTAAGGGAAGTAGGCAGCGTGGCATTGCTTGATCCGAAGGAGAAGGCAGTGACCATGACAGGGTAGTATTTCCTAATGAAGCTTAGTGGATTTAGCCTTCCCATGACCATAAGCAGTATGATGTATACACACATCATAAGTATATCGCCGAAGTAGAGGACCGGAACCCATACTACAACATTCAGCAGCTTGGACAGGTCTATGGAGATCATCATCTTGGCCATGGAGCAGAACACCACAAGGGGAATAAAGCTTACGAGGGCAGTTGTGATCTTGGAGCAGATGCTGTTGGCAGCCACCAGTACAGTCCTTACAAATGGGAATGTCTTGGTCAGGGCCGATGCGGCCAGTCCCAGCACCACAGCCATAAATATCAGCTGAAGCATGTTGGAGGTCTGGAACGGGGTTATTATATTGTTCGGGATGATGTTTATGATAGTGTCCTTGATCGAGATATTCATGTTGTTTCCGGCCGCAATGGTGGCAGAGGCGGCGTCGGTCACTGCCGAAGCCAGCTCAGGTGTGCCTATCGGGAATATCTGATATGTGACATAGCCCACTCCGATAGCTATCACAGAGGTGAACATATAGAACAATATGATTTTCCCTGCTATCTTGCCCAATGCCTTAAGGTCTCCGAAGTCTGCGATGCTGGAGGCCACCGAGCAGAACACCAGAGGGGCCACAATCATCTTGAGGGCATTCATGAACATTGTGTAGACAGGGGAGAATACATAGTTTATGACACCTTTTCCAACCTGGTCGGGAAGGATCTCGTGTATCAGAAGGCCGGCAGCCACACCCCCTATCAGGGCCAGCAGGGTAAGGATAAGGGAGCGGAATCTGGATGGTTTGACCTTGATGGCAATTTTATTAGTTCCGTGCACATAGCGGAAAGAGAAATATTCGCCGAACCATTTTGACACCAGGTTATGGATCACCTCGTTGGCGTCATCATCAGCTGATTCCTCCTTAAACAGCATGGAATCCTCTATGGCAGAGACATCAAACTGCTTCCCTTTGGCAGAAATATGGATCTCCACATTTCCGAAAAGCCTGATTATGGAGAGAGTGATCTCCTTGGATGAGTTTCCTATAAGGTTTGTCAGCACATCCTCGGCCATCATTGTTGCCCGCAGGATCTCCTTCTTCGGAACCTGAAGCCGTGCCAGATCTGCCGAGATAAGTTCTATAGTCTTAGGTATTTCATTTAGCTCTGTTGCGATGTTTATTTTTTTCATGCCTTCATTTTAAGACAGAATAAGCTGCAGGTCAACGAATATATGTCCATACCTTATAGAACAGGTTTTTCTTGACAATCTGCGGGGGAGGAGGATAGACTGAAAAAAGATAAACTGCTCAAAAAGGATTTTCTGAAATATAACCGTTATCTTTATATGTTCTTGGCACTGTGTCTTGTGCTTTCTTTCTTTGGCTGTGACACAGGCTCCCCTGACCCGTTTGGTATTGTAGGTCCTAAATACACCAGCACCCCAGAGGACAGAAGCGGTGTATCTGTCGGTGATTTGGTGCTTGGGAATAAAAATACTTGTACTGCTGACAATTATAAAAATGATCCTGCATCTTACGCAGAAGATGGCGATGTTGTCGGTATTGTTGTTTATAAAGGCGAGACTGGTACTGTTGGAATTACTGACAAAGTGTACATGGTTGGTCTGAATCAGGGAACAAATCTAATCTGGGCACCAGATGCTACCACTGGATATACTACCGAATTTGCCACAAGTCAGACAGCAGGAGAAGACAACTGGGCAGTCATTGAGGCGACAGATGCGGCAGGAGCTGCTGATGCAGTCACCAATTATCCTGCATTTAACTTTGCCAATACCTATAATGTCTCTGGGTATTCCAGCGGATGGTTCTTGCCAAGTTTTAAGGAAATTAGGGAAATATATAATATCAAACATTATATCAATGAAGGTATAGAAGCGATAGGTTCTGGTGCCAAATTGCCTACAGATGGCTATATGTGTTCATCATCACAAAGTACAAGTGATGTCGAATGTATTAGCCGTGTTGCTTTAAATAATGGTGGACCAAGTGGCTTTGGAGATAAGAAAGGCTCATATATCGTACGCGTTGTCCACACTCTGGATTAAAAGAACAACCGTATAGCTGAAATAAACGAAATTGCCAGTATGAAGACTCTATAGGACTGGTTGGTGAACTTATTCACAAAGAAGAGGCCCAGCACAAAGCCCAGCACGATGAGCGGTGACATCAGTAGTGATGTGATGAATGTCACCATTGTGATGTTGTGCCACAGGAAAATGTAGAGGGGCAGCTTGACTATATCTACCAGGAAGCAGAAAAAAGCCGAAGTCCCAATCAGTTTGTCCTTTGGCATGTTCAGCATCAGCAGGTAGGCCAGGATCACAGGACCGCCGGAGGCACCCAGAGTAGAGGAGAGACCGGTCAGAGCGGCAAAAAGCCAGCCCAGCACCATAATCACTCTCTCATTCTTAAGGTGCCGCTTCTGCAGGTCGCTGTATATGGCAAAGCACAGGCATGTTATCAGAATGCAGCCCACAGTGATCTTGAAGGCATGGGTCGAGATATTGGAACCGATGGCAAACCCAGCCCCGATGCCTGCCACCATTGCAATAAAAGTGCTCCGTATGATATGCCAGTCTGTGTCCCGCCAGTAGCGTGCCACCGAGAAGCAGTTGGAGATGACCACAATAGGCTGTGTGTAGCCCAGGGCAGCCATGGGGCCCAGGGATGCAAATACGGTGGGGACAGTGATCATGTTCACCGAGCGGATACCGGAGCGTTCAAGCCCCATGGAGAAGCTGTAGAGTGCTAGTATTATAGTCTGGGCGAGGGTCAGCTCAAGCATTCAACTCCCTTACAGGAACAGCCGGATTCCGGAGATGATCAGCCAGACAGCAGAGAGGAAAGACATTGTTATGATGAAAATACGGAATGACTTGGATGTGAAGTGCTTCACCACAAGGAGTCCCAGGATGAGTCCCAGTGCCATGACTGGAATCAAGGTTATGTCGGCCAGTATTGTGATAAATGAAATATTGTGCCATGCAAAGAAATAGGTGGGAAGCTTGCAGATATTCACCATGAAGAAGAAGTAGGCAGATGTCCCGATCAGCTTTTCCTTGCTCAGGTTAAGGAGCAGCAGGAAGGAGAGGATCACAGGGCCGCCCGAAGCTCCCAGCATGGATGAGAGGCCGGTGCAGAATGCGAAGAAAAGGCCCAGGAAAAGGGTGGCCTTTGGATTCAGCTCATGCTTTTTCTGCAGGTCGTTATAAAGGATGAAGCAAAGGCTTATTAT
>JAGCPA010000053.1 GCA_017642445.1 Spirochaetia bacterium | reverse complement strand
GCGGAAGACCATCCTGGCGTAGTTTCTGCACCTTGCTGATGATGGCTATGGTCTCGGGCTCGAAGTAGATGAGGGGAGGATTTGATGCCTTCATGCACTCATGCATAGCCAGCGCGTTTGCCTCGGCAGTGGAGCCCAGAAGCTCGAAGTCCTTCTCCTTGATAGCCTTAAGCATTTTCTCCATATCTTCTTTGACCTGCTGTGGCCATGCTTTGTAGAGTGGCGATGTTGCTACGGTGCGCTCCATTCCTTCCCGGGAGCTGACCCGCTTTGCCTTTGCAGATACAGTTATCAGTCCTATCCTGAGCTCTGGCCATGTGCAGGACAGCGGCTCTGAGTAGGAGTCCATTCCATTCGGATCGGTGCCGGCGTGGCGGTAGACAAAGCCTTTGAATATGCTTCTCGATGCACTGCCGCTCCCCAGGTTTGCCATGAGGGACAGCTCCCGGCCAGACAGCCCGAGGCTGTAGAACTGGTCCAGAGCCTTGGTAAGTGCGGCAAAGCCGGAGGCAGAGGAGGCTACTCCTGCCCCTGTAGGTATGTTGTTATCTGTTGTTATTCTGAGGGCTGGCTGGTTTGTTGCAGCTTGGTTAACCGCATTTCTGAACAGGTTAACGAAATCTATCACCTTGACTGCGAATGTATTGTCTTGAGCAAGCTCTGTTCCATTAAGTATGACTGCATCTTTGTCTGCAGGCTCTATTGTGGTTTCTGTCCCTAGGTTCCCCAAGTCTATGGAGAGGCTGTCGGTGACAGGGAGGTTCAGCTCCTTATCCCGCTTGCCCCAGTATTTGACCAATGCTATGTTGGCCGGTGCAAAGGCAGTGGCTTTCTCTTTAATCGATGGTGTGTGGTTTGCTAGAATCTGTTTGGCGAATTCCTTTCTGGTCAGCATGGGCAGGCTCCTTTGTCAGAGATCTTGACCGGGATATTCTGATATCCCTCCAGCTTCTTCTCCGGGATTCCAAGGCTGATCACACAGTCACCAAGGCCTGAACCTGATATCTTGGCTCCAAGCACATTACTGTCTTCCTGCAGCTTGGTCACCATATCCTTGAGGGTAGGGTCGCATACTCCAAGCTGCTCCATGAGCATCTGATACTTGCAGAAAAGGTTTCCTGCCAGCTCAAAGTTACCACGCTCCAGCACAGTTATGGTGGAGCCTGCAATCTGTGTCATGTATTGATACAGCTTCTCATATTTCTCTGGCTCTTCCTGTGCTTTCTGATTGACCAGTGCGATGACCTCGGGTGTCTTCATCTTATAGCCGCAGTAGTAAAGGTCTATCTCTGGCAGGGAAGGGCAGTCTAATTTGTGTGGTGTGAACTGGCCATTCTTGCTCTCCATGGCTATGATTCCGCCGTATATTGAGGCTGCAAGGTCGCATCCGCTCCCTGTCTTCTGAACCCCGTGCACCACATTGTAGCACTGGCGGAAAAGCTCTTCCCGTGTGGGAATCTTACCCATGAATGTGTTCAATGCCATGCAGATGCAGACTGTGGTTGCGGCGGAGGAGCCGAGTCCCACGGTGGAGGAGAACTCCGATTCTGTCTTGATGTCCACCCCTATGCTTATCCCGCTCTCTCTTATCGCCTCGATGATAAAGCTGAACTTGCTCTGGTCAGGCAGGTTGTCCAGCGTTGTCTCAAGGTTTCCCAGCGGGGATTCTATGTGCACCTTCCGGTCTTCCCGCGGTGTGAATGTCAGGTATATCCGCCTGTCTACTGCGCAGGCTGCTGCAGGGCTTCCGTGGAGCACGGCGTGTTCCCCAGTAAGCATGAGGGATCCTGGTGCCGACACTTTTATGCAAGGCATGGTAGCCCTCCGATATGGAACTGAATCTGGTCTATGGTATAGCCGAAGCTCTGGCAGAGCGCCTGTGCCTGTGTCTGAAGCTCATCTGGAATGAACAGGAGACCGATGCCGCCGTTGTCGCCGCAGATTGAGCCTGCTCCGCTTATCTTGAATCCCATGCTGAGTGATTCTGCCTTCCGTGCAAAGCCCTGCACTTTTTCCGGCACCACTCCGACAGTCTCAAGGAGCTTCTCGTTCTCCTGTACATCTTTTATAAGTGATGCAAGGTCGCCTTCCTCAAGGTGCTTCTCTATCTTTTCTGCGACAGCTGTGAACTGTGTGACAAGCTCCGGTGTGAACTTTGTCTTGGCATGGGCCACTGCATCTCCTGTGGAACACTCCGGCTTTCCTGTGTGCACGATGTAGAACTTAAGCGGAGTGGAGAGTGGGCATGGTGTGATGATCCCTTTTGCCTTCTTGACCATGCCGCCGTAGATGACAGCCGCCGGGTCAAGGCCGCTTGAGGTGCCATGTATGATGTGCTCGCACCGCTTTATAGATTCAAGCATAGCTTCGGGTGCAATCTTATTTTCTGTTATCATGCAGAGCCCGGCAAAAGCGGCTGATGCGACTGCGGCAGAGCTTCCCATTCCCGATCCTATCGGGAGGGTGGAGGAGAACTCCATTGTCACTCCGGTTTTAAGGTCGAAATAGCGCCTGAACTCCTCGACAGCCTGGTTCAGAAGCTGATATGCCACAGGTGGCTGGGGCTCTTTATCTATGAACTCCACCTTTCCTGTATCATTTATGCAAAGATGGTTTGTGATGTATCTTGAGCAGGCTGCCGCAATGGCAGGGCATCCCTGCAGGACAGAGTGCTCCCCTGTGATTATGATCTTGCCGGGAACATTCAGAGTATATTCTTTGAGCATGGCTCATATATCCTGCAGTGGTCTTTGATTCCGCAGAACCGGAATGCCCCTTCTGTCATCTCAGGGGTGGTGAAGTTTCCTGAGCTCTCGCCTATAGGCTCAG
The DNA here is from genome assembly GCA_017642445.1 of Spirochaetia bacterium. Taxonomy (GTDB): domain Bacteria; phylum Spirochaetota; class Spirochaetia; order CADAEX01; family CADAEX01; genus CADAEX01. The sequence continues at coordinate 7,547 of JAGCPA010000053.1, read as the reverse complement.
CTGCATGGTGGAACTTGAGGTAGGTGTCGAAATCTATCTCCTTCCGTGCTTTGATAAGCTTCTTATTCTGGTCGGTGCGGATGCACTTCTTGTAGCCGGGCTGGAATGTGCCGGTGTAGAACTCTCCTGAGCAGCCGGAGCCGTATGCGAAGAGTGCCACCAGTTTGTTCTCAATCCGTTCCGGTGCGTGGTCCAAGAGCGAGCAGAGTGCGAAGTATAATGATGCTGAGTAGCAGTTTCCGATTACCTTGCAGTACTGGATGATAGGTGCCAGCTGGCTTTCCAGCTCGGCCTGGCTCTTCTGGCTTCCTGCCTCACGTGCAAGCTTTACGTGGGCCTTGAGCCCCATGGTGGAGAATGGAAGGTGGTAGCAGAACCGGTCTATCTGGTCAAAGGTTATCCCGTTTATCTCGGCCAGCTCTTTCCAGGCCGCCTTGCAGGTCTTTACATAGTTGATCATGGAGAACTTGCCGTCGTACAGCGGATAGTTGCTGTAGTTGGGGCGCCAGAAGTCCCAGGTGTCGGCGCTGCAGCATCCGCTCTCGGGATGGATCTCCAGGATTCTCGGGTTCTCTGTTATAAGCATGGCGATTGCACCGCAGCCCTGGGTCGCTTCTCCTGAGCTTTCAAGCGGGTAGTGTGCCACATCAGATGTGATCACAAGCACTGTCTTCTTGGGATTCCGTGCCACCAGGGCGCATGCTGCCTGTATTGCTGCGGTGGATGAATAGCATGCCTGCTTGAGCTCCACTGTACGGCATGTCGAAGGAAGGTCCAGGAGCCGGTGTACAAACACAGCCGCCGACTTGGACTGATCCACGCCGCTTTCAGTTGCGAAGAGGAGGGTGCCTATCTTGGTCTTGTCGCACCGCTCCACCACAGGCAATGCCGCGTTGGCCGCCAGGGTTATGATATCCTCATCAGGGGCAGGGATGCTTATCCGCTCTATGCCGATTCCCTCGATATATTTGCTGTACTCGATATTACGCTTCTCGGAGAGGGTGTGCATGTCGAGGTAGAAGCCTGATGTGTAGAGAGATATGTCGTCGATTCCAGTACTAATCATCATTCATCCTTACATTTTTATTTCCGGTGAGGAACAGTGCGATCTTGAACTGCTCCCTATATTCTTCAATCAGTTTTACAACTGCATCCTTGCTCTCAAGTGCTGCCTTGAGGAATGGGAGTGCGGCGCTTCCCATGCTTGCTCCCAGGCTCATGGCCTTGGCCAGGTCTATGCCGCTCCTGATTCCGCCCCCTGCTATGAGGAACAGTTGCTTCCTGAAAGGCTCTGCCTGCTGCAGAGATTCTGCAGTTGTGAGTCCCCAGTCCTGGAAGTCGAGCCCCAGGCTGCTGTCATCTTTGCTGCACAGGTGCTCTATCCTGCTCCATGAGGTGCCGCCCCGTCCTGCCACATCAATATAGCGGATTCCGCAGTTAATTAAAAGCTGGTAGTCGGCCTTGGAGAAGCCGCAGCCAGTCTCTTTTATCATTAATGGCACTTCAAGTTTTGCCCGGATGTTCTTGATTTTATCTGAAAGATTCTCAAAATTTCTGTCGCCACCTTTCTGTATCACTTCCTGCAGCGGATTGAGATGGAGGAAGAGTGCATCGGCATCCAGAACTTCTACTGCCTTTTGGCATTCCTTGAGGCCGAAGCCATAGTTGAGCTGCACTGCACCAAGGTTTGCAATAAGCGGTACAGACGGTGCAAATTCACGGAGCCTGAAGCTTTTCTCAGCTTTCTTATCCTCGAACATGACACGCTGGCTTCCTACTGCCAGTGCGACTTTGCACTCCTCGGCAGCCTTGGCCAGGTTCTGGTTGATAGTTATTGTCTCTCTGCTGGTCCCGCCGGTCATGGAGGAGAGCATGAATGGGAATGAGAGCTTCTTTCCAAGGAAGGTGATGCTGGTGTCCACCTGGTCGAAATCGAGTTCCGGGAGGGCCCTGTGGACAAGGCGGATCTGGTCGAAGCCTGACTGGTTGCGGTCCACAGCAGGGTCTTTGAGGCACTGTGCTATATGGTCATCTTTCCGCTGTGCGACGCTCATTTCTTACCTCTTTCTATTCTGATGTGGGCTTTCATAAGCTCTCCGGGATTGGTCTCGGCAGCCAGGAGCGAAAGCTCTCCGCACAGCACTGTGGCGGCGCAGATTGCAGCCAGACGGTCGCCGTTCTCGCCAGGTTTTCGTTCCTCCTTGCAGCCTAAAAGCGCAAGGTTCTCCTCTGCAAACGGGGCATTCTTGCCGTTGCCTACCGATCCCACGATGATGTTTGGGATAGTGCAGGAGAGTTTGAGAGAGTCGTCCTTGACCTCGGCGTATGTGATTCCCTGGGAACCCTCAACTATATTTGCAGCATCCTGTCCTGTCGCCAGATAGAAGGCAAGGAGCATGTTTGCATAGTGGGCGTTGGCGCTTCTTAAGCTTCCTGCCAGTATGGATCCCAGAAGGTTTTTCTTTGTGTTTATCTCTGCGATCTTCTCCGGTGTGGTGTGGAGGTATTCCTCGCAGATATTGCGCGGTATGGAGATCTCTGCCACAACGCTCCGGCCCCGGCCCAGTATGCCGTTCACTGCCGACACCTTCTTGTCGCAGCAGTAGTTGCCTGAGATTGAGCAGTAGGAGAGCTCAGGGTATTTCTCCAGAAGATAGCCGAATATCTTGTCGGCTGCATTGGTGGCCATGTTGTGGCCCGATGCATCGCCTGTGAAGAACTCAAGGCGCAGGTATATTAGGTTTGCGGCGATCTGCCAGTTTATGTCCAGAAGCTTTGCGACGTGGGAGCTTTCGGTCACCACCTTCTGAAGCTCATCCTTGGAGCCGGCTATCTTCTGGGCGTCGGCAAGCGCTGTTGCTGCGTCCGGGGCCTCCAGTATGATGCTCCGGGTCATGCGGCTGTCCAGGATAGTTGTGGTGATGCCCCCTGCCTGAAGGCTTACCTTTGCACCGCGTCCCACCGAGAACCAGAGCGGGGTCTCCAATGTGGCCAATGGTACAGAGATATCTCCTTCCACAGCCCCTTTTATTCTTATCGGTCCCACTGTCCTCATGGGTATTTCTGCATGTTTTGACACATTCAACTCCTTAAAGCAGCTCTTTCCTGCCAGCATCTTCAATCTGCTTCCGCACTTCCTTCACCTTCTGCGAGGAGCCTTTCCTGCAGATCAATGCCTTGCCGTTCTTTATAACTACAGTGATATCATCTACATCACACAGCGCAACCGGGATATCGGAGAACACAGTTGTGTTCCTACATCCAGTCTGGTACACATCCTTCTGTTCCTGCTCTTTAAGCAGGGTCTCGAACTGGTCCCAGCTCCCTATGTCGTTCCAGTCGAAGTCGGCAGAGACAACGGCCGAAAGTGAGCTTTTCTCCATAACTGCATAGTCTATCGAATTGGACGGCGATTTTTTATAAGCCTCTGCCACCTCAGGGGTGTCCATGAGGATCTCGATTCCATCCTTTGTGTATTCTCCTGTAGCTTTTACTGTGCCGATAGCATCGGTCATTGCCTTTGAGTGTTGAGCCAGCTGACTCCAGTAAGTCTTTCCTTTAAAGCAGAACATCCCTGAGTTCCACAGGTACTTTCCATCGGATAAGAACTTCTTTGCAGTCTCAAGGTCCGGCTTCTCACGGAATGATTTAACAATATAGCCTGTCTTCTCAGCCTCTCCCTGCTCGATATAGCCGTAGCCTGTCTCGGGGTAGAGTGGCTTTATGCCGAATGTGACCAGATGACCTGCCCTTGAGAGCACATCTGCTTTCTCTACGCAGCTCTTAAACTTATCAATATTCTCTATCATGTGGTCGGCCGGGAGCACCAAGAGGGAGGAATCAGATTTTCCCATAAGCTCCAGCGCTCTTACTGCAATTGCGATGGCCGGTGCAGTGTTCTGTGCCTCTGGCTCAGGAATTATGGCCAGTCTGCCGGTACCTGCGAACGGGGCGCACTCTTTTATAAGCTCCTCCATCTGGCTCTTCAGGGAGATTATATAGATCTTTCCTGCCGGACTCAGGGCAAGGGATCTCTTTATGGTCAGGGCCAGGAGGGAATCTTCTCCCTTCACTTTTATATACTGCTTGGGAAACTTGGAGAGGGAAGCAGGCCATAGCCGGGTCCCGGAGCCTCCTGCAAGTATCAGAATATCATCAATCATAAGAACATTATCCTATTTATATATTCAAAATGCAAGTATATTATATTGCAAATATCTTTTATACGCTATATATTTAATTATTCTTTATTGATATTTTGGAGGATGTTTTGTACAACCCGGTAGATCCTAAAGTTGATTTTCCTAAGATGGAGGAAGGAGTCCTTAAATTCTGGGAAGAGAATGATATTTTCAAGAAGTCTATGAAGCAGAGGGAAGGAGCAAGTGAATATGTGTTCTACGACGGCCCTCCGTTTGCAACAGGACTGCCACACTTCGGACACTTTGTTCCTGGTACTATCAAAGATATTTATCCACGCTATATGACTATGAAGGGAAAGCTGGTTGACCGCCGCTTCGGATGGGACTGCCACGGACTTCCTGTAGAATACGAAATGGAGAAGGAGCTCAAGATCTCCGGAAAGAAGGAGATCGAGGACTACGGAATCGCCAAGTTCAACGAGAACTGCCGCAAGATCGTGCTCCGCTACACCAGCGAATGGCGTAAGACTGTGACCCGTATGGGCCGCTGGGTCGATTTTGACAACGACTACAAGACCATGAACCCCGACTACATGGAGTCTATCTGGTGGGTTGTGAAACAGCTGTGGGACAAGGGGCTTATCTACGAGGGCTTCTATATCCTGCCATACTGCCCGCGGTGCTCCACTGTACTTTCCAACCACGAGCTCAACCTTGGAGGTTACCAGGAGGACACAGACCCTGCGATCACCATCAAGTTCAAGGTGAAAGGGGAGGATAACACATACTTCCTGGCATGGACCACAACCCCATGGACACTGCCGTCCAACCAGGCTCTGGCGGTGAACCCCGAGATTGACTATGTAAAGGTTAAGGACGGAGCTGAGTGCTACATAATGGCACAGGCACGGCTTGCAGCTTACTATAAGAACGAGACAGACTACGAAGTTGTTTGGACCAAGAAGGGAAGCGAGCTGGTGGGCATGTCCTACGAGCCTCTTTTCAACTACTTCGCTTCTATCGCAGAGAAGGGAGCATTCAAGGTGTTCCCTGCAGCATATGTGACCACCGAGGATGGTACTGGTATTGTTCATACAGCCAGCGGTTTCGGTGAGGACGACAACAACACCCTGAAGGGGACCGGCATTCCTGTCATCTGCCCTGTTGATGCAGAGTGTAAGTTCACTGCCGAGGTTCCTGACTACCAGGGCCGTTTCGTAAAGGACTGCGACAAGGATATCATCGCCCGGCTCAAGGCCGAGGGTAAGCTGGTTCTCCGCCAGAACTATGTGCATAACTATCCTCACTGCTGGAGATGTCATTCTCCGCTTATCTACAGAGCTATCTCTTCCTGGTTCGTGGATGTCCAGAAGATCAAGGACAAGATGCTCAATGCGAACAGCCAGATCAACTGGGTTCCTGCACACCTCAAGGAAGGACGCTTCGGAAAGTGGCTTGAGGGTGCAAGAGACTGGGCTATCTCCAGAAACAGATACTGGGGCAACCCGATTCCGATCTGGAAATGCGACAAGTGCGGAAAGACACACTGCATGGGAAGCCGCGCAGAGCTTGAGGAGAAATCTGGCGTAAAGGTTGTTGACCTGCACAAGCACTTTGTCGATGACATCACCTACAAGTGCGAATGCGGCGGCACAATGAAGAGAATCCCTGAGGTTCTTGACTGCTGGTTCGAGTCCGGCTCCATGCCTTATGCACAGGTGCACTATCCGTTCGAGAACAAGGAGCGGTTCGAGGAGCACTTCCCGGCAGACTTCATCTGCGAGGGACTGGACCAGACCAGAGGATGGTTCTACACACTGGTCATCCTGGGTGCTGCCCTGTTTGACAGACCTGCCTTCAAGAACGTTGTAGTAAACGGACTTGTACTGGCCGAGGATGGCCGCAAGATGTCCAAGAGCCTCAGGAACTACACCGACCCGGTTGAGGTTATCGACAAGTTCGGTGCCGATGCGCTCCGGTTCTTCCTTGTTAACTCCGCTGTAGTAAGGGCAGAGGACCTGCGCTATTCCGACAAGGGTGTCAAGGAGGTACTCAAGACACTTATCCTACCGCTGTGGAACGCCTACAGCTTCTTTGTCACATACGCTAATATCGACAAAGTTCAGGTCACCAAGGCACCTGAGAATCCAAAGAATCCGCTGGACAGATGGATCCTCTCTGTCGCTGAGTCCCTGATCAAGAACGTCACAGAAGCTTTCGACACATACAATATCCAGAAGGCGAACGGACTCCTCCTTGAGTTCCTGGATGCCCTCAACAACTGGTATGTCCGCCGCTCCAGAAGAAGATTCTGGAAGTCGGAGAGCGACCTGGACAAAGAGCAGGCTTACCAGACCCTGTACGCTGTCCTTATGAAGTTCATCAAGGTTGCATGCCCTGTGATTCCGTTCATCACCGACGAGATCTACAGGAACCTGCGCACACCTGATATGCCTGAATCTGTGCACCTCTGCGACTTCCCTGTTGCAGACGAGAGCCTGATCGACCTTGAGCTTGAGAAGAAGATGGAGGTCACCAGAAAGGCTGTATCGCTGGGCAGAGCACTCCGGAGCTCACACGACATCAAGACACGGCAGCCGCTCAAATCAGCATACCTTGTCACCAAGGATCCTAACGAGAAAGTTATCCTCCAGGAGATGGAGAGCATAATCGCGGAGGAGCTCAACGTGAAGGAGATCAGCATCCGTGACAACGAGGAGGAGCTGGTTGAGTATTCATGCAAGGCAAACTTCCGCGTCCTTGGAAAAGAGCTTGGCAAGGATATGAAGGCGGGAGCCGATATCATCAGCAGGTTCGGCGGCGACGAGATCAGATCGCTTCTGGACGGTGCCACACTGGCTATCGATGTGAACGGCAAGAGCTACGACATCACAAAGGATGAGATTGTTGTCACCAGGACCGAGAAGGGTAATCTTAAGGTTATGAACGAAGGCTCTCTCACCATCGGACTCGACACCACAATCACACTGGAGCTCAAGCAGGAAGGAATAATCCGTGACCTTATCAGGAATATCCAGAACATGAGAAAAGAGGCTGGCTTCCAGGTCACCGACCGGATCAGCATAAAGCTGGATGGATGCGACGAGGTCAAGGCTGCGGTTGAGGCATTCGGTGAGTATCTCCTTTCCGAGACCCTTACCGAGAAGCTGGACTGGGAAAAGACCGAGGGCATGACAGAATGCGAATGCGGCGACTACACATGCATGGTTGCAGTTGCAAAAAATTAATATTATCTCTTCTCCTGTGCCTTGTGCTGGCAGGGTGTGCCACCACGGGCAGAAAGGGGAAATCTGAAGTGTCCCTGCCCGGCTTCATACCGGGGGGATGCTCCACTTATCTGGCAGGGAGGGTGGATGCTCTGCCCGGCATGTTTGCCGATATGTT
>JAGCPA010000052.1 GCA_017642445.1 Spirochaetia bacterium | reverse complement strand
GTCCCAGATTGCAAAGCTCTTTAAATGATGATTGATGCTGTCCTTCTGATCTATTCTATTTTCATGATAATTGTTCACCTGGTGATTATCTGCGGAATAGTGCGTGCCTGTGCCATCTCCAGAAAACAGCGCCTGGCAGAGAAAAAGGAACAGTTTAAAGTTTCTATAATAATTCCTGCAAAGGATGAGGCCGACAACCTGCCGGCTTTATTCTCAAGCCTTGAGAAGGTGATGACTCCAGATGTCCAGGTTATTCTGGCCGATGACCGCTCTGTGGACCGGACCCAGAGTCTTATGGATGAGTTTTCATCCCGCCATGACAATGTGAAGGTGATAAAAAATACTGAGCCGCCTAAGCCTGGTATGAATCCTAAGCACAGTATGCTCTCTATTGCATCCAGATATGCCGACGGCGATATCCTTATGTTCACCGATGCCGACTGTACTGTGCCTGAGAATTGGGTGGGCGAGGTGTGCCGATACTTTCAGGATCCTAAGATCGGGCTGGTGTTCTCGGCTGTGGTCACTGCCCCCGGAACCAGTTTAAGGGAAAAGTACCAGACTCAGGATCATCTGATGCGCTTCTTCTACACCGTGGGGGCAGTGGGGCTGGGGAGCCCGGCCGGAGGCTACGGCAACAACCTGGCCATAAGGCGCACTGCCCTTGAGGAGGTAGGTGGCTTTGAGGCCATAGGATTCTCTCTTACCGAAGATGCCCAGCTTATAGCTGCAGTGCGCCGCACCGGACAGTGGCAGGTGGCTGTGTGCCCGTTCAAGCCGGTGCTGGTTTACGCCCAGCCCCAGAAGAGGCTGCTGGATGCGGCAAAGCAGGAGGTGCGCTGGAGTGCCGGCGCCATATTCGGCACCGACTTCACCACAGCCCTGATGTACTCTTTCATGCTTCTGTTTACCCTGGTCGGAGCAGTATCCTGCCTGGCCATTCCATTTCACCCCCAGGCTGTGCTATACTATCTGGCACCGGTGCTTGCCATGATCATGATGTCATTGGCAGGAAACTGGTATCTTAAGATGGACAGGAGTTTTATCCTGTGGATTGTTCCCTGTGCTTTCATAGGGACACTGTTTTACGGCTTTACCTTTCTGACAGCATTTTTCATTCCTTCTGTCAGCTGGAAAGGGGTAAAGATAAAGAAGTAAGGAGCAAAGTGTGATCTGGCTTAAGTTTTCTGTAACTGCACTGATTGTGGTTCTTTTCTGTATATCGCTCTCTAAATATGCCGATGAGCTTGCCGCCGCAAAGCGCATAGGAAAGGGCTTTGTAGGCTTTGTCCTCCTTGGATTCATCACATCTATCCCTGAGCTTATCTCAACTGTCTCAAGCACAGTCTATCTGGACAACCCGGTGCTTGGTACTGCAAATATCATAGGCAGCAACAATGCCAATATGTTTATCCTGTATCTCTCCTTCATCCTTGCTGAAAGTCTTCGCAGACCAAGTGGCAAGGTGGATGTGGAGAGCTGCACCTCACTCGGTTACTGCTTCATCATCACCGCTGTATTTATCCTTGGGGTCTTTTCTTCTGGACAGCCTTTCTACGGAAAATCCCTCTTTGTATATCTTATTACTTTGATTTTTATCCTCAGTGTCATCGCTCTCTACAGAGCTAATCCTGATGTGGAGGATGATACACCAGTAGAGGCGCTGGGCCTTTTCTTCTACTTGAAACTCATCTTCTTTGCATCTGGTCTGGTTGCATCAAGTTTCTATCTTTCTGTGGTTGTGGATGAGATTGGAACTACAACTTCTATCGGCAGCGCCATGGCAGGTGCTATCTTCCTGGCCTGGGCCACATCGCTCCCTGAGCTGGTGGTGACAATAAGTTCTGTAATCCGTGGTTCTGTCGAGATGGGAATCGGAAATATACTGGGTAGCAATATCTTCAATATGTTTGTTCTGGCACTCTCCGAGACTGTATCAAGGAGCAGCACATCGGTGTTCGACCGGAACGACGGCATCATGATATTCGGCGTGTTCCAGTGCGTGCTCCTGGGCATCCTTCTTATCCTTCTTATGCAGGAGAAACTTCGCCGTGTCGGCAAGATTGCCATTATGCCGCTGTTCGCGATGATTCTCTACTGCGTCGGCGTAAGCCTGCTGTGAAAAATCAGCATCTTTTCATAAATTCTTTCAGTATCCCCAGGTACTCGTCGGCACTGGTGCAGAAGACTATTTTGTTGCGGATCTCGGCGCTGCCTGGGAGCCCTTTGGTGTAGCAGCACAGGTGCTTCTTCATCTCCTTGCAGGCCCGTTCCTCGCCGATGTACTTTACTGATCTGGCAAAGTGCTCCATGGCGTTCTCCAGCTTCTGGTGCTGTGGTATCTTGGTGTAGGTGCCAGTAGTGAGGAGTTCCTTGGCATACTGAAAAATCTCGGGGCAGCCCACCGCACCCCTGGCCACCATGACTCCGTCGCAGCCTGTGGTCTCCAGCACTTCCTTTATCGCCTCGGGGGAGAACATGTCTCCGGATGCGATGACAGGGATGGAGATATGCTCTTTAAGCTGTTTTATGAGTGGCCAGTCGGCCTTGCCCGCGTAGTCCTGGCTTCGGGTGCGGGGGTGCAGTGTTACTGCGGCTGCCCCAGCTGTCTGAACTGCATCGGCTGCCTCTAAGAAGTTTATGGAGTTCTTGTCCCAGCCGGAGCGTATCTTTACAGTAATCGGCACATCTGTGTTCTCAGTAAGTGCCTTTACTATCTTATGCATAAGTTCCGGATTGCGTCCCAGTGCAGCGCCGCAGCCCCCTTTGAGCACTTTCGGCACAGGGCAGCCGCAGTTGATGTCGATAACTGAGGGCTTCTGCTCAAGCACATAGGGGAGGGCCTTTACTGCAGTCTCGGGGCTGGAGGTGAATATCTGGATTGCAAAGAACAGCTCTTCCTCTGCCTTTCTCATCATATCCATGGTCTTGGAGCTGTCTCTGGAAAGGGCCTCGCAGGAGACCATCTCGGTGTAGCACAGGTCGGCTCCCCACTTGGTGGCAAAACCGCGCCATGCCGCATCGGTATACCCTGCCATAGGGGCAAGGAACAGATTTCCCGGCACAGTCACTTTTTCTGAGAAAGCAAATGGATGGTAGAGAGCTTTCATCACTCTTTGATATTGAAGAACCTTAAGCTGTTCTGGTACAGGATGTCGGCGCACTCCTCTGGATCCATACCTCTGAGCTCTGCGATGAACTCCAGTGTGGAATGGATATAGGCCGGCATATTCCTCTTGCCTTTGTAAGCGGCAGGAACCATGAATGGAGCCTCTGACTCGATAAGCATGTTTTCGATAGGAATATTGAGGGCTGTCTCGTGGAGGTTCTTGGCATTCTTATAGGTGACATTTCCTGCGAAAGAGACATACATACCCAGATCTATGGCTTTCTTGGCGTACTCGTAGCTTTCGGAGAAGCAGTGGAGCACTCCACCTTTTGCCGGCAGCCTGTGGTGCAGAATGCCAAGTACATCAGCTCCCGCATCCCGGTTATGGATTATGACTGGGAAGTTAAGCTGCTGAGCAAGCTCCAGCTGCCGTATGAACAGCTCAATCTGAGAATCCTTGTCGCCGAACTTCCTGTAGTAGTCCAGACCGATCTCGCCTATAGCCACAACTCTGTCCAGCTTGACGTTCTCGATTATCTTGCTCTCCCAGTTTCTTCCCTGGTGGACAACCTCGGAAGGGGAGATTCCAACAGCGTGGTAGATATTTGTGGCAGTCTTCAGGTTTTGGTATACCTCGTCAAAGTCGTGGAGGCTGTTGCAGATGCTTACAATATGCTCCACACCCTCCTGCTTCGCCTGCTGAATAACAATTAATTCTTCTATTGGGTCATTATGTATAAGACCAATATGTGCATGAGTATCAAAAAATTTCATATTGTCCTCGTGATTGTATTTTTATGTTGTTAAATATATAATAACATGGTATATTTAGAATCGTCAACAATTATTTGACAAAACATTTTAGGAGAAAGAGTTGTCCCCGGTTCATCATTACAAAAGAGCTGAAAAACGGTTTGTGGAACGAGTTCTGCGTTTTTTCTCTGCCATAGGGGATTTTTTCGCTAAATTTTTCGGAGGAATAGCAGGTTTTTTCCGTCAGCAGGTGACGGTCATGCTGGTTCCTCATTCCGAGCGCAATATATTCAACTTCAGGATCTCTGCCTTCTCCATGGTTGTGGTCATCTTCCTTCTGGTCTGCATGGTCCTTACCTTCATTCTCTATTCCACCAGGTTCACAGGAGTCTCTGATCTTCTTACCGACAAGACTCAGGTTCTGGAGCAGCGCGATGCCGATCTTGAGGTTATCCGTGACCAGATTTCAGACCTTCTGAACACTTCCAGAGTCTTTGAGGAGTCGCTCCACAGCACTTTGGACAGACTGGGGCTGGAGAAGAGCGGCGGCGATGAGAAGATGGACAGGAGTGCAGGAAACCTGGGGGATGAGGTGTCTGAGCTTACAGCCATGAAAGGACTTCTGCAGGATTCCCTTGAGTACTTTGACCAGATAGCCAAGATGCTCCAGGCGCAGCAGAGCCTTATAGTGGAGCTTCCTACAATCTGGCCGCTCCGGGATGTGCGTGGTTATGTGACCTCTTATTTCGGCCCCACCACCCATCCGTTCACAAAGCACTGGTACCTGCACAAAGGTATTGATATTGCATACTCCAGGGGGACCAAGGTGGTCTCCACTGCAGATGGAAAGGTTATAGAGAAGGCGTTTGACGCAAGTGGCTACGGGAATTATATTGTCATTAAGCATAAGTATGGTTTCTATACCCGTTATGCCCACATGGACAAAGTCTATGTGAAGGAAGGACAGAACGTGCAGCAGGGGGAGGTTATCGGAACCCTGGGCAACACAGGACTCTCCACCGGGCCCCACCTCCATTACGAGGTGCGAATAGGTTCCCAGGTTGTGGATCCTCAGCGGTATCTGGACTTTAACAGCAGTAAAAATTTCTGATGGAAGGTATTTATGAGAGAGAATGACATGACAGTGAACTCACTTCTTGGGTATGGTTCTGTCTTCAGAGGCGATATAAAGGTAAGCGGCATAATCAAGCTGGCCGGTGATTTCTCAGGTACAATAGAGAGCACAGGAGAGGTGTTCATAAGCGAATCGGCCAGGGTGGAGAGCTCCATCAAAGCCAGCTCTGTAGTGATCGGAGGTATGGTGAAAGGGGATATCACTGCCACAGACAAAGTTACTGTCCTTTCCACCGGTGTTGTCATGGGAAGTATAACCACATCCCGCCTTATAGCCGAAGATGGCGTGGTTCTGGACGGTGTGTGCCGTGTCTCTCTTAATAAGGAATAAAGTATGAGTGACGAGTTGACAGAAGATATCATTTTAGACGAAGAGCCGGAAGTGGCTGAATCTTCGGATATAGATTTTCCCGATAAGCTTATAAAGGTGCGCTTTGTCCATTCCAACGAATCTGCCATGTGCGCATATCCTGACGACTTTGATGTGGCTGATAAGGATTATGCCATTGTGGACGGCAAATATGGAAAGGATCTGGCTCAGGTGAAGGGTGGCATCTATTCAGTATCGGAGCGGGGCAAACCTAAGCATGTGCGGGATGTCTACACCATAATCCGCAAGGCCACCGATGCCGACATGAAGCGGTACGAGACCAACTGCGAGCGGGAGAAAGAGGCTTTCAGGATCTGTGCCCAGAAGATCGCAGACCACAAGCTTGAGATGAAGCTGGTCTCTGCCCATTATCTTCTGGATGATCCCAAGGTTATGTTCTTCTTCACTGCCGACAACCGCATCGACTTCCGTGCCCTGGTAAAGGACCTTGTGGTTGTGTTCCGTATCCGCATAGAGCTCCGCCAGATCGGTGTCCGGGACGAGGCAATGGTGTGCGGAGGCCTTGGAATGTGCGGCCGTGACTACTGCTGCCACGGAATCACCGACAAGCTGCGAACTGTCTCCATAAAGATGGCAAAGGATCAGAACCTCTCCCTCAACTCCATGAAGATATCGGGCGCCTGCGGAAGGCTTCTGTGCTGTCTGGCCTATGAATACGACTTCTATGCCGAAGAGCGGAAGAAATACCCCAACGAGGGGAGCCGGGTAGTGTTCGAGGACAAGACCTACCGTGTGGCAGAGATCAATATCCTGACCAAGACAGTCAAGATAACAGCAGCCGACGGTGCAGGCTTTGTCATGCCGATCTCCGGTTTCATGTTCGACCCGGAGAAAAAGATATGGCTTGTTACAGAAGAGCCTAAATGACACTTCTTGACATAAATGTTTGTTGTCAATATATTTAAACACTGTATTACTATTTTTGGAGGAGATTCATGGCACAGGTAAGTAAGAACTCTCGTGTTGGTTCATCAACTCATAAGTTTTTGTGTCCATGCGGGGGCGAGATCAAAATGAAGACTGTCTTTGCAAACGGCAAGAAGAAAAACTATGCTGAATGCGAGAAATGCAAGAGACAGGAACGTAAACCAAGCGATTTCAAATAAGAGTCGGCAGTCTTATTGACTATCTGATTTTTATCTGTTAATTTCGAATAACTTAATGTAAGGAGTAAATCGTTGTCAGAGAAAAGGTACAGACAGAGTTTGAAAAGACATCTTAGAAACAAGATGACAAAGAGCGAAGTCAAAACTTATATCAAAGATTTTACTGCTGCAGTTGAGGGAAATGACAAGGCCGAGGCTGAGAAGACATTCATCCTTATTTCTAAGAAGATGGATACAGCTGCTGGAAAAGGCATTTACCATAAGAACACTGTTGCAAGAAAGAAATCAAGATTGGCAAAGAAGCTTAACAAGCTGAATGCCGGCTGATTGACGGTTATATCAATCCTGATTGTAATTTTGGAGTGAATGTGGAAAAGAAAGTTACAAAAAACGACGTAGTAGAAAACATCTATAACGACACAGGATTTGATATAACAAAAAAAGATATCCACATAATCGTTGACAAAGTTTTTGAAGAGATTAAAAAAGCTCTACTTAATGATCAAACTGTAGAATTACGCGGCTTCGGTACTTTTGAAGTAAGAACCCGCCGGGGCAGGGAGAAAGCCCATAACCCAAAGACTGGAGAGCAAGTCTCAGTCGAGGTTCACGGAGCCGCAGTATTTAGACCTGGAAAGGAACTGAAGAACAGTGTCTGGTCGCTTAGAAAAAAGTAAACCGCTGTTTCTTTTATTCTGTTCCGCAATCCTATTTGCATTATCATTTCCCTCATTCATAAGTGACAAAGGGTTTCCTATTTTCGGCTATATTGCCCTGACCCCTATGTTCATGGCTATACGCCATATCAGGCTTAAGACAGCACCCCTCTGGGGCTTCCTCTACGGCCTTGTCTCCTATGCCCTCTTCAACTACTGGCTGGGCATATTCTATCCACCTGCAATTGTGATAATTCCTGCTCTTTATGCAGTTTACTATTTTTTCCTGTTCCCAGCCTTGAAGCTGGCAGACAAAGCATTCCCCAGATGGGGTTTCCTGGTGCAGAGCATCATCTGGATAGGCTACGAGTACCTGCGTACCAAAGGTTTCTTAGGCTACCCATACGGTATCCTGGGCTACACCCAGTACTCTGTCCCGCTGGTGGCCCGGCTGGCGGCGCTGACCGGTGTATGGGGCGTCTCTGCCATGCTGGTCATTCCATCGGCTCTGCTTGCCAATGTGCTGCAGAACGGCGTAAAAAAGCATACAAAGCTTACAGCTATAGCTTATGGCGGCCTGTTTATCCTGGTTCTGGCCTATGGCTTTGCCACAGGCTATGACTACTCCGGCTGTCCTGTAAAAAAAGCTGCCCTTATACAGCAGAATATAGACCCATGGCAGGGCGGGGACGCCACCTACCGAGAGGCACTGCGCCGCCTGCTTACTATGAGCACCCAGTCCCTGAAAGATAAGGCCGGCCCTCCAGACATTGTGGTGTGGTCCGAGACCTCTTTTGTGCCGTCCATAGACTGGCATACACGCTACCGCACCGACCCTGAGTACTACAAGATGGTTAAAGAGCTCCGCGAATATATGGATAAGCAGACTGTGCCATTTGTACTGGGCAACAACGAAGGTGTCCTCGGATTTGACGAGGAGAAAAAGCAGCAGGTTAGGCAGGATCATAACTCGGCCCTCCTTTTCGAGAGAGGGGAGATAACCAAGGTCTACCGGAAGATCCACCTGGTTCCTTTCACCGAGCACTTCCCTTATAAGAAACAGCTTCCTTTTATATACAACTTCCTGGTCTCCTGGGACACCCACTTCTGGATTCCCGGCACCGAGCACACTGTGTTTGATGCAGCCGGCTTCAAGTTCTCCACCCCTATATGCTTCGAGGACAGCTTCGGCGACCTTTCAAGGGCTTTTGTGCAGAACGGGGCTCAGGTTATAATGAACCTTTCCAACGACGGCTGGGCCTACTCGGTGCCGGCCGAGATGCAGCACATGGCTATGGCTGCCTTCCGGGCGTACGAGAACCGGCGGACCGTGGTGCGGAGCACCAACAGCGGCATAACATGTGTGATAGATCCATCGGGCCGGCGGGTCGCCGAGATGGAGCCTTTTGTAGAGGGCTACCTGGTTGCCGATGTCCCTGTGTATGATGCTACGACTACGCTGTACACCAGGTGGGGCGACTGGTTCGGTATCCTATGTGCCATTGCCGCTGGTCTTCTTCTTGTGCTGGGACTGCTATTGACAACCGGGCTCAAGTATAAGAAAATAAAATAAGAAGGTATAAAATGTTCTCAAGCAATAACAAAGTTCCAAAAGATATAGAAAAAACAGCAGCAGTTCTGGGAAAGGATGCTTCCCTGGACGGGACACTCAGGTTCTCGAAATCTCTGCGTATCTGCGGCAAGTTCCAGGGAATCATCGATTCAACCGGATTCCTCAACGTGGCTGCCGGGGCAGAGGTTAAGGCTGATATCAAGGCCTATGCTGCAGTTATATCTGGACAGGTTATCGGAAACATAGAGGTTGAGGACAGGCTGGAGATGACCAGCGGCAGCTATGTGTGCGGCGACGTGAAGGCATCGAAGCTCAAGATTGCAGATGGTGTCTTCTTTGAGGGAAAGTGCAGCATGATCAAGCCTGGCCAGAATATCGATGTGTTTGCCTCCAACCGCGAAGAGCTTAAGAAGTCTCTGCAGGCCTGAATAACCAGGGGTTGACATATTTCCCCTGTTTTGAATAAAATTAAATAAAGATACAAAAAATCAATAATCAGTTCAAAACGAACCTCTTTATTAAAAAATAATTGTTTTAAAGTTGAATTTTGAAAAAAGGAGTTTTTCTTTTTTTATGTTTGAAGAAGAGAACCAGATTGAAAATCAGGTAGAAAACCAGGAAATCAAGATTGATTCTGAGAAAAAAGCAAGCGAACCAGCTGTTGTAAAAAAAAGGATAATAACCCGCAGACATAGGAAGGAGGAGGCACCTGCTTCCCCTGCCGCATCGGCATCTTCATCAGCACCTGCAGCAAATCCTGTTCCCGAGAGCACCGAGGGACGCAGCAAGCTGAGCATCAACGACCTTACCCAGCTGGGCCTTTTAGAGCTAAGACAGAAAGCTCTGGAGATGGGAATTCCACACGAGAACCTTGGAAGCCTTAAGAAGCAGGACCTTATTTTCCAGATTCTGAAGGCCCACACCCTTGGCGGCGGCATAATCTATGCATATGGCTCGCTGGAGATCCTGTCCGAGGGCTACGGCTTCCTCCGCTCACCTCAGAACAGCTATCTGCCTGGTTCTGACGATATCTATATCTCCCCATCGCAGATCAGGCTTTTCAACCTTAAGACCGGCGACATTGTATCGGGCCAGATCCGGCCTCCAAAAGAGGGGGAGAAATACTTTGCGATGCTGCGTGTGGAGCAGATCAACGGGGATGACCCGGTGGTGGCTCAGACCAGAGTGCCATTCGACAACCTTATACCACTGTTCCCGGATGAGCGGATCAATATGGAGACTGCGTCGGGCGACCCATGTACCCGCATGATCAACCTGTTCTGCCCTATCGGAAAAGGACAGCGTGGTCTTATCGTATCGCCTCCACGGTCAGGAAAGACTGTTATCCTGCAGAAGATTGCCAACGCAATAACCGAGAACCACCCGGAGATCAACCTTATACTGCTCCTTATCGACGAACGGCCTGAGGAAGTAACCGATATGCGGCGCAATGTGAAGGGCGAGGTCATTGCCTCCACATTCGACGAGCAGGCTTCCCGCCATGTGCAGGTGGCTGAGATGGTTATAGAGCGGGCAAAGAGGATGGTGGAGCATAAGAAGGATGTTGTCATCCTGCTGGACTCCATAACCCGTCTGGCAAGAGCCTACAACCAGACTGTGCCTACTTCGGGCAAGATTCTTTCCGGTGGTGTCGACTCCAATGCTCTGCACAAGCCGAAACGGTTCTTCGGTGCAGCCCGTAACATAGAGAACGGCGGAAGCCTTACTATCATAGCTACAGCCCTTATCGAGACTGGAAGCCGTATGGACGAGGTTATCTTCGAGGAGTTCAAGGGCACCGGCAACATGGAGATGGTTCTGGACCGGAAGATTGCAGACCGCAGACTCTACCCAGCCATCAATATCAAGAAATCGGGCACCAGAAGGGAGGATCTGCTCCTGTCTGAAGAGGAACTTAAGAAGATTTGGGTTCTCAGAAAAGTAATAAATCCTATGGATGATGTAGAAATTATTGAAATGCTGATTGACAGAATGCAAAAAACAAAGAATAATGAAGCATTCTTACGGTCAATGAACACAACAGGTCCAATGGACGTATAAATTGGAGGAATATATATGAAAAAGGGTATACATCCAGATTACAAGCCAGCCAAGATCACATGCGCATGCGGAAATGTAATTGAGACTGGTTCTTCTGTAGGCGATATCCAGGTTGAAATCTGCTCCGCTTGCCATCCTTTCTTCACAGGTAAGGAGAAACTGGTTGACACAGCTGGAAGAGTAGAGCGGTTCAACAAGAAGTACGGAATCAAAGGTTAATCAAACTACTGTAAATGAACGTTGTATGGGGATATAATGGAACAATAATTCCATTTATGCCGTATTCTGCTTTTTACAGCAGCGACCATATCCTTATCGACTATCTCCGTACCAACAACTATCTTCTATTCAAGAAAAAACTGATGGCCTCGTTCATGCTTAAGCATGAGAAAAGTCCTGCTGTTCTGAGCTGGACCAGAGGTCATTTAGGTTCCCTTATCAAGGGACAGCCCTCCATAATACTTGAGAATGTATCTAAAATACTCAGTGCAAAGATCTCAGAACAGGCGCTCCAGGTTATGCGCAAGCTGCAGGCCGATGGTTTTGAGCTTTATATTGCAAGCTGCAGCACCGATTCGCTGATAAAGAGCTCCCTCTATTTCAAGGGGGCAGACACCCTGTTCCGGGGCATTGTCGGAAACCATGTCTCCTCCTACAGTGGCCAGATAATGGATTACACCTGCAACTTCAGGTCAGGAAAGGACAAGATTGCCTTCCTTGAGGAGACTATGCGTCTTTCGCCTGAAAATACTATTGTGATAGGGGCAAGCCAGGACGATATCCCGCTTCTGGAATGGTCCCGTTATCCTATTCTGGTGGATGCATCCAGGGATGGATGGAAAAAGTACGAGGACAAGCATTTTATTTTCATGGAATCGATCCAGATGGTGCCTGAAATAATCAAGAGCCTGGTGTGAGGTGACAGCCTGATGAATCTGTTTGTTTTTGATATGGACGGGGTCCTTGTAGATGTCTCTGCCTCTTACCGCGAGGCGACCCGGAAGGCTGCCTATATTTTCTTAAAAAATTGCAGGGGCGGTGAGAAACTGCCTGATCCGCTTTTCTCTTTGGAGGAGCTGGCTGCGGTTAAGCAGAGCGGCGGCCTTAACAACGATTGGGATATGACCCACAGGGTAATATCCCTGCTGTTGGTTATGGCGGACTGCGATAATCCAGACCGGAAGCAGTGGGATGTAGGGTCTCTGGCCGAGTACCTGCACAGTACAAATCGTCCGCTGTCCGCCATAATGGAGAGCGGCAGGCTCTCCAAGGCCGCCGACCAGTACTACACCGGCGATGTTGGGAGCGGCAACATAATAAAGCAGATTTTCCAGGAGATATATCTGGGACAGGAGCTGTTCCAGCAGACCTATGGTTTTGCACCGCAGCACTGCACACAGGATGGGCTTATCCTCAAGGAGAAGCTTTTTACTTCCCGTACCCAGCTGCAGCGCCTGGCTGCAGGTAATAAGCTGGCCATAGCTACAGGCCGTCCCAAGAGCGAAGCTCTCTATCCCCTTAAAAAACATGGCCTTGATATGTTCTCTGCCATTGTAGCCCTGGATGAATGCGAGGCCGAAGAGAAGCGCATACTTGAGAAAACTGGCTGCAGAGTCTCCCTTGGTAAGCCATCACCATTTATGCTGGACAGGATTGCCTCCTTGTATCCCGAGGCAGAAAAAATGTACTATTTTGGAGATGTCGGGGATGATATGAAAGCGGCAAAGAACTCGCATTATCCTTTTGTTGCTGCAGGAATAACCTATTCTGCACCCGACCGGGAGGCAGCTGCAAAAGCTCTTCTTGAATGCGGAGCTGATATTTTGATAAATAGCCCTGACGAGCTGACTGATATAATCGGAGGATCACATGTTTAAGAAACTGGTGCTTATACTTTTCATCGCCCTGGTGGCATTCACTTCCTGCTCTAAGAAAGCAGATGACAGCTATCTTGCAGAGATGGAAGCCCTTATAAAAGAGAAGACAGGGGATGAGCTTCTTGAGGGGTTTATTGCACTGGATAAAAAGTATCCGAATGTCCTCATGCTCAAGGTAAACATTTCCGGAATGCTCCTTATGAAGGATGAGGTCAAGCCGGCAGGGGATTACCTCAAGGCAGGTCTGCCATTGGCCAAGAAATCTTCCAGCGATGGCGAGAGGTATGTTTTCTACACCAATATGGCTATGTATTCCTTAAAGAGCCAGGATCCTAACAAGTGCATCGATTATGCCAAGCAGGCTCTTTCCTTCAACAAGGAGGATCCGCTGGGTGTCACCATAACCATGGCAAAAGGCTATGCAAACAAAGGGGACCCCATAAGCGCGCAGAAGCTTATGAAGGAGCAGTGGGCAGCCAATCCCAACAAATTCACTGATGTGGATCTGTTCGACTTCCTTTCCCTTCTGGGCAACGAGCCTGACAATGTGGATAACCTGACTATTGTAGTCGGCATTATAGATGAATTCATTGTGCGTAAGCCTGGTGTCCTGAGTTTTGGAATGCAGCAGGCCCAGTATCTGGAGCAGGCAGGATATATGACCAGCGCTTTTATTGCCACATTCTCAGAGATGGACAGGATGCGGTTCCTGAACAAAGTTAATGATGAGAATATCTATGCTGCGCTGGATGAGGCAAAGAAGAACTTTGACCCCAATTCTCCCCATCTGAAATTTTTGGACGGTTTCCGTGCCTACATGGATGAGGATTTTGACAGGGCATCTGCGATCTTTGACTCTCTGACACCGGAAGTGCCGCTCAACTACTACACATATCTGCAGATGGCATGCCGGGCAAACAGCTCAAAGACAAGCAGAGAACTGGTGAATGCATTCGGAGCCCTGGAGGATAAATTCCCTCTGTTCCAGGGGTATTACTACTATCTGTGGACATCTATCAGGAAGAACAACCTCCTTTCAAAAGAAGATCAGCCCCTTATGGAGCATTGCATACTCTCGAATCCCGGTTCCAGGTTCGGCATAGAGACCAAGAAAGCACTTGGCAAGCTCTACGGCCTTGACAACGGCGAGAACATAATGCTTCCAGATGAGCTTACAGTCTATCTTATGAGGGTAAGGAACGGCGAGAAACCTGAGGTTCTTGAGCCTGTCGCCAAGCTCCTGGAGATGAAGGACAATCCTTTCAAGGATGTCGCTTTAAATCTGGTTCCTGAGCTCAAGAAATTGCCTGGCGTGTCAGATTGGCTTAACAAGAGGCTGGGAATCTGAGCATGATCTGCGGAATGGACGAGGTGGGCCGGGGCCCTTTGGCCGGTCCTGTGGTTGCATCGGCCGTGGTGCTGCCCCCAGATTTTCCAGTGGAGATTCTGGCCGACTCCAAGAAGCTTTCTGAGAAAAAGAGGCTTGAGGCCTACGATATAATAATCCAGAAAGCAGTTTCCTACGGCACCGGCTGGGTGTGGCCCGAGGAGATTGATGAAATCAATATTCTGAATGCCTCTCTTTTAGCTATGAAGCGGGCCTGGCTCAACCTCTCGGTGCCGGTCAGGCCTGACCGCATACTTGTGGACGGCATATTCATTCCTCCGATTGAGACTGATATCCCTATGGAAGCGATTGTGAAAGGGGATGACAAGATCCATGAGATTATGGCAGCCTCGATTCTGGCCAAGGTGCAGCGAGATAAATGGATGGTGGATTATTCAAAGATCGACGGCCGGTATGGCTTTGAGAAGCATAAAGGATATCCTACCAAAGCACATCGGGAGGCTGTCGCAAAATATGGGCTGAGCCCTATTCATCGAAAGAGTTTCCGCGCTTCTCTCTCTTGACTACTTTGAACGCTCTGTTCAGCTCCCTCATGAAGTTCTCTATATCTTCTTCGTACACCATGATGGAATGGCGTTCGTAGTTGCCGGTAGGCATCTTCTTGTTCTCGACAATGTTCAGAAAATGGCTTCCTGTCCTGTCTTCCTTGACATTGAAAAAATAGGTCCTCTTGTCTGTCATGACATGGGATGAAAAAATCTCTCCTCTGATAGCCATAATCTCTCCTTAATCGAACTTTACTGTATTGGATATGTTTGTTCAATAACTCTATTGACAATTTGTTTTTGATTTTGTATAAAATATCTGTTCGCGCCTGTGGTATAATGGCTATTACCTCAGCCCTCCAAGCTGATGATGTCGGTTCGATTCCGATCGGGCGCTTACCCCGTTGGGGTATCCTTACTTATGG
>JAGCPA010000051.1 GCA_017642445.1 Spirochaetia bacterium | reverse complement strand
TTCGCACTGCTCCGGATCCTTGGAGGAGCAGTCGGAAAGTTTTTCCGGAAGTCCGAAGCTGTCGGCGAAGGACTTTTTGCGGAGTGCGTCCTTGGCCTTGCGGGCGGCTATGCGGGCCGATGCCTCGCTCACTGCCTTCTCAAGGATCTTCTCCACAACCTCCGGGTTGAGCTCGAAGTATGCGTTCAGCTTGTCCTTGACCAGGGCATCCACAATGGTGCGGACCTCGGTGTTGCCGAGTTTCTCCTTGGTCTGTCCCTCAAACTCAGGGTTAGGAACTTTCATGGAGAGGACTGCGACAACGCCGGTCCGGACATCCTCGCCGGTAAGGCCTGCCTCCTTATCTTCCTTCTCCAGTTTCTTCTTAAGCTTCTCGTTCTTCTCCAGCCATTTGTTCAAAACATAGGTCAGCGCGTTCTTGAAACCCTCCAGATGTGTTCCACCCTCACGTGTGTTGATATCGTTCACGTAGGTGTTGATATTTTCGCCGTAGGAGTCATTATACTGGAGAGCCAGCTCGGTGATGACATCATTTTTCTCGCCGGTGATGTAGATCGGCTCCTCTGGGATGAAGAACTTGCTGCTGGTCTGGCTGTTGATCTGCTTTACATACTGGACGATACCCCCTTCGTACCGGAGGGTCTCCTCCTGAGGCGACTCGGTCCGCTCATCCTTGAACAGGATGGTGATGCCGCTGTTCAGGAATGCCAGCTCGCAGAGCCGTTTGCGCAGGATGTCGTATTCGTAGTGTGTGGTCTCGGCAAAAATGCCCCGGTCGGCCTTCCAGCGGATCATGGTGCCGTGGGCATCGGTGTCCCCCACAATTTCCACACGGGTCACAGGAATACCTTTCTCGTAGCGCTGGCGGTATACATGGCCGTCTCTGGAGACAGTAGCCTCCATCCAGTCGGAGAGGGCGTTCACACAGCTTACACCTACGCCGTGGAGTCCTCCGGAGACTTTATAGGCTCCCTTGTTGAACTTTCCGCCGGCATGGAGTCTGGTAAGAACCAGCTCAAGGGCGCTTATCCCCTCGGTCGGGTGCATATCCACAGGAATACCCCGTCCATCATCCTCTACCCTGACAATGTCGTAATTCTCCAAAGCCACAGTGATCCTTGAGCAGTAGCCTGCCATGGCTTCGTCTATACTGTTGTCAACAACCTCATATACCAGATGGTGCAGACCGGCAGGTCCGGTGGACCCGATATACATACCTGGTCTTACCCGTACCGGCTCAAGTCCTTTGAGTGCTTGAATGTCCTCAGAAGTATAATTATTTTTCATCTATTTTTCCTATTAAGTAAGATATCTTATAGATTTTTCTATATTATATATATTTTACATATAAATTGCAATGAGTTGCGCTAAAATTTTGCTTGCATATTGAAATGGAATAGGGTAAACTCTAACTTACTTCTGAATAAGTTGTGGATAACTTTTCTTCGTAAAGAGGAATTTTTCCTGTTTTTGAGCTAATTTTTTTGGTATAAACTTTCCGTCTTTGTAAATACTTGCAATACAACAATTTAGAAGCGTTGGTTTTGGGTTGGTAATTATTTAACCAAGTTATTAAGTTATTCACTTTCCTGTGGATAACTTGTGGAAAAAGGGAAAAAAGCATTATGTATAAACTACTTTTGGAAGAGATAATCGGTAAAATGAGAAAAAGTGTTTCCCAGGGCGAGGGGGGGATGTATCTGGACCAGGTTTACTACATCTCTTCCAGCGAGGGAATCCTTACACTTGGAACCTCCTCCAAATTCTTCAAGGAGAAGCTTGAGAACCTGGGTTTCCGGAAAAAGCTTGAGGACGAGCTTTCAGAGCGGAGCGGCTCTAAGATAGCGGTCAGAATAGAGATAAAGAAGCAGGATCCGTCGAAGCCGGAGCAGAATATTCCTAAGAAGCTGGGGACAGAGAGCCCTAAAAACCATCCTGATCTTAAGGAAGATTTTACCTTTAATAACTTTGTCATAAGCACAAACAACGAGCTGGCCGCAAACGCTGCCATAGCCATAGCAAAAGCGCCCGGAAAATCATACAATCCTTTCCTTATTTATGGTGGTGTGGGGCTTGGGAAAACCCACCTTATGCACGCCATCGGAAACGATATCTTCCGCAGGTTCCCGGAGAAAAAAGTGGTCTATGTCACTGCCGAGAAATTCACAAATGAGTTCATAGCTGCGCTGGGACAGCACAAGACTGCGGCATTCAAGAACAAATACAGGAGCGTGGATGTGCTCCTGATCGACGATATCCACTTCTTCCAGGGAAAGGAGCAGGTGCAGGAGGAGCTTTTCAACACATTCAACGCCCTGCACGAGGTGAACAAGCAGATGGTATTCACCTGCGACCGGCACCCTTCTGAGCTCAAGAACCTGACCGAGCGTATGAAAAGCCGCTTTATGTCGGGCCTGCAGGCCGATCTTAAGATCCCTGATTTCGAGACCCGGATGGCTATCCTCAAGAAGAAGTGCTCCAGACTCAATATTTCTATAAAAGATGAGGTGCTTGAGTTCATAAGCAAGAATGTCACAACCAGCGTGCGGGACCTTGAGGCGGCCCTGACAAAGATTGTGGCCTACTCCGATCTTATAAGGCGCGAAGTCACGCTGGATGTCGCAAAGGAGCAGCTCTCTTACCTGGCCGCCACTAAGCAGGAGAATGTATCCATAGACAGGATTATCAAGGCTGTGGCTGAGTATTTCAATATATCTTCTGCTGACATAAGGGGAAGAAAACGGACAAAGAATATCGCATGGCCGCGTCAGATAGCGATGTATATAATCAATCATCTCGGTGAGTATTCGATGAACGAGATCGGAAATGAGTTCAGCAAGGATCATACTACAGTCATCTATGCTATACAAAAAGTGGAGGACAGTATAAAATCTAATCCTACATTGGAACCTCTTATTCAAAAAATAGAAGCAAATATACAGGAGGCGTCCGAAAAGGGATAAATTGGGGAAAAAGGGGATAAGAAGAGAAATTTATCAACATACATAAATGGTTATGTTATAAAGATTTTCTTTGTCTTTTAACTTATACGATGCACTTATTACTAATATTACTAAACTTTTAAATATGTGATAATATCAGTAGGGTGAAAACGGAGGAAAAAAATGAAATTCAGTTGTAATAAGAATTCTCTCTTGAATGAGATTGCAGTTGCCCAGGGAATAATTTCTTCTAGAAATACTATGTCTATTCTTTCAAATGTTCTTTTGGAAGTGAAAGATGGAAATCTTTATATAAAAGCTACAGATTTAAAGATAGGATATGAGACTTATATTCCTGTTGATATGGAGGAGCCGGGAAGCACAACAGTTTATTGCGATAAGCTTTTAGGCGTTCTCAGAACATTCCCGGATGGTGATGTGAAATTCAATCTTTCAGGTGATAAGCTGACTGTAGATTCAGAGAACGGAGATACAAATATCCAGCTTAAAGTTATAGAGGCCGGTAATTATCCGGAACTTATAAAAATAGAAGATGACAAATATTTTGAAGTAGGGCAGAAAGATTTCATAGATATGATAAACAGCACTATTTTCGCTGTGTCATCTGATGAGACTAAGTACTTTATGAACGGTGTATATCTTGAGAGAGAGGACGACTGCATAAAGATGGTCTCCACCGACGGAAGACGTCTTTCCTTCATTAAAAAAGATATCGTTATTACAGATGCTGAGTTCAAAGGTGTTATCATTCCTGTGAAAATTCTGGGCATGATCAAGAAACTTGCCTCAGGACAGGGAAATCTGCAGATTGCTGTTTCTGACAAATGCTTCTTTGTCAAGTTTGATAAGAACAAACTTTATTCGACACTTATCGAGGGACAGTTTCCTAATTATAAGAGAGTCATTCCTGAGAATCAGAGCTATACAGCTATCATCAAGAAAGAGGATTTCCTGACTGCCCTTTCAAGAGTCTCCATCTTCGCAGAGCAGAAAGCTAAGAAGATTCTCTTCGACTTTACCGAGGATACACTCACCATCCTTTCCGAGGAGAACGAGATTGGAAATGCAAAGGTAAAAGTGGCCTGCGAATACAAGGGCGACGACATGAAGATCGCAGTGAACTATATGCACTTCCTGGAGCCTCTTAAAGCTATGGAAGAGGATGATATTGCTATAAAGTTCTCCGAAGCAAACAGGGCCATGACACTGGTGGGAGTTCCCGAGGGAGATTTCTTCCACATCATGATGCCTATGCAGCTGTGAGATGTTTTTATCGGTACGCTCATATAACTTCAGAAACCTCGTCAATGAAAGGCTTTCCACCGAAGCCAAGAATATCTATTTAATCGGCGAGAATGGCCAGGGAAAGAGCAATTTTCTTGAGCTTATCTACCTTTTATGTTTCGGCGGCTCCTTCCGCACCCGGCAGGACGAGCTCCTGATAACCCAGGGCAAAGATAACATGATGGTGGAGGGGACTTTCCTGGACCGGAACAGCCAGCAGAACACCATATCGTGCAAGCTTGAGAAGGAGCGTAAGGAGATACGGCAGAACGGCAAGATTGTGGCCGACCGTAAAGATTTAATAGAAAATATTCCCTGCATTGTGTTCAAGCACGAGGATATCTACTTTGTGAACGGATCGCCCGAGCGGAGGCGTCTTTTTTTCAACCAGGTAATGGGCATCTACGATATTCCGTTCCTTGAGAAGCTTCGGGAATACAGCAAGATCCTGCGCATGCGGAACGCTGTGCTAAAAGAGAAGAAGCTCGATTTTCTCCCGGTATTGGACCGGCAGCTGGCAGCCTCGGGCCTTGAGCTTGTGGAGCGGCGGAAGAGCGTGACCGAGGAGTTCAGTCCCCTGTTCTCGCAGGTTTTTAAAGAGGTCTCGGGCAGCGATATGACTATAAAGCTGAGATACCAGCCATCCTGGGGCGAGGCAGAGAGCCTTGAGGCAGTTACTGCCCTTCTGGCCGAGAAACAGGAGCGGGACCTTGAGACTGGCATGACCAACTGGGGACCCCACCGGGACCGGTTCTGCTTCTATATGTCGAACAAAGATTTCTCCAAGATAGCCTCCACCGGCCAGTCCCGTCTTATAACCCTGGCCATGCGGAATGCTCAGGCTGTCTTCTACACCGCAAAGACCGGGCGGCACCCTATTTTCCTTATAGATGATGTGCTTCTGGAGCTGGACAGGGGCAAGAGGGAGCGGTTTATAGCCACCCTGCCCGAGTATGACCAGGCGTTTTTCACATACCTGCCGGGAGAGCAGCTTTTTACTGGCCGGGGGAGCGAGCGGTGCTATGCCGTTGAAGGAGGGGCTCTGAATGAGTACCAGGCAGGCAGGTGATATACTGAAGGAGCTCTTTGCCTCCATGAAGATAACAGAGCGGAAGGAGACCCTCTTTGATGTGTGGCCCGACCTGGTTGGAGAAGAGGCGGCAGAGCACCTTAAGATACAGGATATAAAGGGGAAGACACTGCTCCTTGAGGCAGACCATCCGGGGTGGATCCAGGTGGCCCAGCTGAGGAAGAATGAATTTTTAGCAAAGATTAAAGAAAGATTTCCCGATAAATATATTAATAATATTAAGGTATCATTAAGATAGTTGACATTGAAAGTCAAATCGAATTATAGTGATATCTCAAAGTAGAAAACTAACGAAAGGTTAGAAACCTATATAAGGAGTTTCCTGTTATGAGAGGAACAGACAAAAGAACTTACCAGCCTAGCAAGGTTAAAAGAAACAGAAGATTCGGATTCAGAGCCAGAATGAAAACTGCTGGCGGCCGCCTTGTTCTTATGAGAAGAAGACAGAAGGGAAGAAAAAAGCTGTCAGTTGCAGATGAGAAAAAGCCTTACTAAGGTGGAGATAAAGCAGATTTTTCGTGAAGCGGCGGCAATAAAAAATTCCGGGTTTAAGCTTCTGTACAGAGAGAACGGCACAGGCTTAAGCCGGATGGCAGTGACTACTCCGAGAAATTACGGAAATGCGGTAGAAAGAAACAGGACAAAACGGATTATAAGAGAAGTATTCAGGAAGATAAAAGAACAGCTTAAAAGCAATGGATACGACATTCTCTTTGTTGTCTATAAAAAAGATCTGGAATACAAAGATACAATTTTAGAGCTTTTCTCTATCTGCGGCCAAGCAGGTATTTTAAATGTTTCTGAATAAGATTATAAAAAAGTTTTTTTTATTTTTAATCTGGGTATACCGGAAAACAATATCACCACTATTTCCACCGTGCTGCAGGTTTACACCGACCTGTTCTGCCTATGCCTACAAAGCGATTGAAAAATATGGTCCTTGGAAGGGGCTCTATCTTGCGGCGAGAAGGATTCTGAAATGTCATCCTTTCCACGCCGGCGGATACGATCCTGTTCCTTAAGATAAGGAGTTTTTTATGGAAAAAAATACCCTTGTAGCAGTCATTCTATGTGTAATAGTTATTTCTGCAGGATATTTTGTTCAGGCAATCTTCTTCCCTGTAGAGGAACCGCAGGTGGTTCGGCAGGAGAAGGCAGAACCTGCCCCTGAGGCAGCAGCTGCACCCGAAGAGAGCAGCGAGCCGGTTCAGGTTCAGGTCAATATTCCACCCGACTCTGGAAGCTACCAGGATGTGAGTGTGGAGACCGATGTCTTCAGCGCACTCCTGACCACAAAGGGTGGCGCAGTAAAATCCATCAAGCTTAAAGGTCATGCGGAGAGAGAGGGCCAGTCCCTTGAGATGATCTACCGGAAAGAGAGCCAGATGAATGCATTTGAGCTCTACTTCGGCGATATAAACGGCCAGCCTTTGAGCGGCAATTTTGCTGTAAACAAATACACACAGGGAAAAGATACTGTAGTTGAGTTCAAGAAAGATGTGAATCTGACTGTAGGAAGCGGAAACTCTGTTCCTGTGGAGATCAAGAAGACATATACATTCAAGAGCGACGAGTTCATGGTTGAGCTTGCCATAGAGTTCACCAGCAAGACAGGAAAGGCAATCAACTTCAACTCCAACGGCTATGCCTATTCCCTTGGATTCGGCCCACAGATCGGCCCACAGTTCACCAAGCTGGACAACAGGGAGGACTTCCGCCGGTATGTGACTTTGAACGGCGACAAGAAGAAAAAGATGGTCAAGCTGACCAAGTCTGATATGACCAAATCGGTGGAAGGACGGACAGTATGGTCTGCAATAAGCGGAAAATACTTTGCAGTCATCGGTATCACCGATGCAACCGAGTATGTGACCACCTTCAGCCAGCTGCCTGTATCAGGCCAGGAGAATGCATCGCGCATGTTCTTCTCGCGCCCGGTTGTAAAGAGCACAAACTTTATAGATACATTCAAGTTCTACATAGGACCTAAGAGCAGCAGCGAGCTCCGCCGCTACGACAGCGCCGACACCAACGGTTTCGGCATGACCAAGATGGAGCTGGACAGAGTGCTGGATTCCGGCGCTATCCTCGGATGGCTGCAGGCTATCCTGAAGTGGCTGCTGGTATCGTTCCACAAGCTCATTCCTAACTACGGTGTGGCAATCATCCTTCTTACCATTGTAGTAAAGATTGTCCTCTACCCGCTTACCAAGAAGAGCTTTGAGTCATCTGCAAAGATGAGCGCCCTCTCTCCTAAGATGAAGGAGATTCAGGACAAATATAAGAACAACCCGCAGAAGCTTAATGCAGAGCTTGCGGCGCTGTACAAGAGAGAGGGAGTGAGCCCGCTTTCAGGCTGTTTCCCGATCCTTCTGCAGATGCCTATTTTCTTTGCTCTGTACGGACTTTTGAACAGCTTCTTCGAGCTGCGCGGCGCAGGATTCCTGGAGCCATGGATCACAGACCTCTCACAGCCTGATTCGATCTGGAATTTTGCCCCGACTTCCATTTTATTTATTGGAAGTGATATAAGACTGCTGCCTATCCTTATGGCAGTATCACAGATTATTTCTTCTAAGCTTATGCAGCCGGCAGGATCTTCCGGTGGAAGCAGCCAGCAGCAGAGCCAGATGAAGATGATGACATATGCAATGCCTGTTATTTTCCTTTTCGTACTCTATGATGTTTCATCAGGACTGCTCCTATACTGGACTATGACCAACATTCTCTCCATAGGACAGCAGCTCTACATCAACCACAGACAGAAGGTAAAAGCCAAGGCAAAGGCATGATAGGAGACAGATATGGAATTTGAAGGAAAGACAGAAAAAGAAGCGATAGATAAAGCAGTTGAGGCACTGGGGCTGGAACGGGATGAATTTGATGTAGAAATCCTGGAGAACAACAAGCCGGGACTTTTCCACAAGGGAAGCGTCAAGATCCGCGTGCATATAAATGCCCAGAACGACGAGACAGAGGAGCCTGAAGAGAGCGAGAACCTTGACCAGGATGCACTTGCAGAGAACGCAGTGGAGCTTGAGAGCTCCGAGCCGCTTGAACCGGTGAGTGTGTTTGAGGACAAGCTCCTTGACTTTGTGGAAGATCTTATCGGAAAGATGGACTATCCTGGAACTGCATATATATGCTACCGGAACGAGAACAAGATCCGGATAATGATTGAGTCTGAGCACTCAGGAATCCTGATTGGCAAGAAGGGCAAGAACCTGGATGCAATCCAGCTTCTGGTTAATGTTTATGCCGGAAAGCTCATGGAAGAGCCTCCACGCATCATCATAGATGTAGAGAAGTACCGGGAGCGCCGCGAGAGCAACCTGGTTAAGCTGGCTCTGCGTACTGCTGAGCAGGTGCGCCGCACCAAGCGGTCAAAGCTTCTTGAGCCTATGAATCCGTTCGAGCGCCGCATTATCCACACAGCTTTGAATGATATGGAAGATATTGCCACAAAGAGCGACGGCGAGGGACTTTTAAAGCAGGTCCGTGTCATTTACCGGCCGGTAGAATAATGATCCATCAGCTCCCTGATGCCGGCAGCGCTCAGGGAGTCGTATCCTTTCTTTATAAAATACTCAATCATAGCAGCGGTTCCCACATCGCCGAACATAGCTGAGTCTATGGTGAAGTGATAGCTGTCGGGATCCCGCCAGTCCTGCCCTGTGAAAAGCCGGTAGTATTTACCGGTGTCATCATCCTGTTTTTTGATCTTTTCCCAGGCCTTCTTGGGGCTTAATGCATACTTGTTAGAAAGATACTGGACCCGGTTCGGCATGTCGGTCCCTATAAAGATGTGGAGGGCCCCCTCCATCCGCTGCAATATGAAGTTGGAGCAGTGGCCGATTATAATGCAGTCCTCCTGCTCGGCAAGCTGTGTTATGACCCGCCTCTGTGCCTCGTAGAGCCGCTTGTAGTGCTCGAAGCCGGTCTCGGCAAAGGAGTAGCTCTCTTTAAAGAAGGCCTCTGCTCCATTGGTGTAGAGCCGCTCGTTGTGCTTCCTGACATAGTCTTCTGTAAAGTTTCCTTCCTCTGCTATCAGGTGGACTAATTCCTTGTTGTAGACATGGATGCCAAGGGCGTTGCCCAGGTATTCTGCAATCTTTCGGCCGCTGGAGCCAGCCTCGGTGGTTATGGTTATGACAAGACGCTTTCCTTCACGCGGCTTGAACTTGGTCAGATATACGAATTCCCCTTCGTTCTCGAAATAGTGGTTTGTGAAGAGCAGCTTGCCTATGAAGAGCTGGGAGATAGGGCCTACCAGGAGCACTGTTATAAGGGTACCTTCGCGCACCGCCTGGAGGGATCCGAAGAAATAGAAAGAAAGGGCTATGGCAACAGCTGTCATGGCTGCATCGCACACCAGCTTGCAAATGCCGAACTCCTTTTTGGTGACATCAGATATAGTTTTTGCAAAAGCTTCGGCCGAGAGCATGACTACATCGGCAATAATCTGGCAGCTGGCTCCGAATGCACGGAACACACAGCCGGCCACCACCCACAGAAGGGCAGCAATGTACATATTTATTTTTATGCCGCTGGTCAGATTCATGCAGATATCGATGGTGGCCGAGAAGATGAACGAGGCCGGAATCTGCAGGAACTGATGGGGGTTGAATTTTTTTCTCAGTATGGCGATCTGCAGAAGCAGAAGGAGCATGTTGAATAAGAATGTGAAGGTACCGAAGGAATAGGGGAAGTAGAGGCTTATTACATATGGAATACATGTGGTTGGGCCTGTACCAAGCATAGACCTGGTGATAAGGGCAACACCGAGGGCGTTGGTAACTATTCCGAGGAAGAAGACAGCATAGCGTTTGATCAGTTCATTCTTATTACGCATTGTTATTTTATAACTATACCATACATTTCGATTTTATGTTATAAAAATTATATGAACGAGACAAAAAACGGGCTTAGAGACGGAATTCCTATCTGCTTAGGCTATTTTTCCGTAGCCTTTGCATTCGGAATTTTCTGCGTCAACTCAGGGCTTTCTCCGCTCCAGGCCACACTTATCTCCATGACCAATGTAACCTCTGCAGGGCAGCTGGCTGCCATTCCTATAATGACCAACGGCGGCACATTCATAGAGCTGGCGCTGGCCCAGCTGGTCATAAACCTGCGCTATGCCCTTATGTCTATTTCAATCTCCCAGAGGCTGGACAATACAATGACTACCCCGCACCGGCTTCTTGTCTCGTTCATGAACACAGACGAGATTTTTGCGGTTGCATCGGGCCACGGCAGCTCGGTGGGAACCCGATATATGTACGGACTTATCCTGACGCCGTTCATAGGGTGGAGCCTTGGCACTCTGGTGGGAGCTGTTGCTGGCAACATACTGCCGGCTGCCATGAGCGATGCGCTGGGAATTGCGATTTACGGCATGTTCATAGCTATCATAATCCCTGTTGCAAAGAAGAATATGGTGGTGCTCAAGGTTATTCTGACAGCCGTTATTCTGAGCTGTCTCTTTGCCTTTGTACCGGGCCTTAACAAGGTATCCTCCGGATTTGTGATCATTATATGCGCTGTGGTCTCTGCCGCTCTGTTTGCAGTCATAGCCCCCGTGGAGGAGAAGTGACATGGCATACGGAGAATTCTTTAAATATCTGGCTGTGATGGCCCTGGTCACATACCTTATCAGGATGATTCCATATGTGGCATTCCGCAGGAAGATTACAAACAGGTTTGTAAGTTCATTCTTATACTATATTCCTTATGCTGTGCTGGGGGCTATGACGTTCCCCGCCATCTTCTTCTCGACAGCAAGCCTTATACCGGCAGTCTGCGGCTGTATTGTGGCGCTTATCCTGGCATGGTTTGAGCGGGGGCTGCTTACTGTGGCGGTATGTGCAAGCGCCGCAGCCTTTATATTCGGGTTGTTTTTTTAATAAAAATAGTATATAATACGGGGTATCATGGCAAAAGCAAAATCAACAACCAAACCTGCAGCTAAGAAAGCCGCAAAACCGGCGCCGAAAGCTGCTCCAAAAACCACAGCCAAGGCTCCGGCCAAAGCTGCGCCGAAATCTGCAGCAAAGGCTGCTCCGAAAGCTAAAGCTGTTAAAGCACCTGCTAAGGATGTTAAGAAAGCACCAGCAAAGGCACCTGCTAAAACACAGGTAAAAGCCGCACCAAAGGCTGCACCTAAGGCTGTGCAGAAAGCGGCCAAGGCTCCTGCAAAAACTGCTGTCAAGGCAGCACCTAAGAAAGCAGAAAAAAAGCCAGTAAAGGCTGCTCCGAAAGCTAAAGCTGTTAAAGCGCCTGCTAAGGAAGTGAAGAAAACTCCTGCAAAAGCATCAGCTAAAACACCGGTAAAAGCCGCACCAAAGGCTGCGCAGAAAGCGGCCAAGGCTCCTGCGAAAACTGCTGTCAAGGCAGCTCCTAAAAAAGCGGAAAAAAAGGCGGTAAAGCCTGCTCCAAAAGCACCTGCAAAAGAAGTGAAGAAGGCTCCTGCAAAAGCATCAGCTAAAACACCGGTAAAGGCTGCACCTAAGACTGCGCAGAAAGCGGCCAAGGCTCCTGCAAAAACTGCTGTCAAGGCAGCACCTAAGAAAGCAGAAAAAAAGCCTGTAAAGGCTGCTCCAAAAGCACCTGCCAAGGAGGTGAAGAAGACTCCTGCAAAAATACCGGCTAAAGTGGCACCAAAAGCTTCTGCCAAAGCACCGGCTAAACCGGTAAAAACACCACCCAAGAAGATCACATATTTTGCTGTGAACGAGCATGTGGTATATCCGATTCAGGGTGTGGGCGAGATTCAGGCCATCGAGAAGCGTCCGTTCAGGGAGAAGCAGGTTCTCTATTATGATATTTATTTCGAGACACCAGATATGACTGTCATGGTTCCTGTTGAGAATGCAGAATCGATTGGGCTGCGGAAGATTGTCTCTTCCAAAGAGGCGCTTAAAGCCCTTGAGCTGCTGAACAAGGAATATGAGCAGGCAAACACAGACTGGAAGACCAGAAACCAGCAGAACCTTGAGCTTTTGAAGAAGGGAACTATCAGCGATATTGCACAGGTGGTCAAGACCCTGTATGACAGAAGCACATCGAAGGAGCTTCCGATCCAGGAGCGCAAGCTGTTTGACAATGCTAGCAAGCTGCTGATTGACGAGGTTTCTCTGGCTCTTAAAAAGTCCAAGAAGGACAGCGAGTCCATGATTTTTGAAAAGCTGGAGGGGGGTAAGAAACCTGTTCCAGAACAAGATCCAGAATTAGATTTTGATAAAGATTTAGATGATGATACAGAATAGGGGGAATGCATGCCAGTAAAATCATACGAGGAAGCAGGTGTAAGCATTGACAAAGGCGATAAGTTCGCCAGCTTCATCGGCTCTCTTAAATCCAAGGCAGTTTCACGCAGTATCGGCGGTTTTGCCGGCGGAATTGCTATAGATACAAAAAAATACAAAAACCCGATTATGCTCTCTACCACCGATGGCGTGGGGACAAAGCTGATGATTGCCCAGGAGCTGGGAATCTACGACACTGTGGGAATCGACCTGGTTGCCATGTCTGTGAACGACCTGATTGTTTGCGGCGCAGCACCTCAGACTTTCCTGGATTACATTGCATGCGGCAAGATCCACGAGGAGGTTCTGCATCAGCTTATAAAAGGTGTTGTTGAGGGGTGCGAGCAGGCAGAATGCACACTGGCCGGTGGCGAGACTGCTGAGATGCCCGATGTGTATGGCTCCGACGATTTTGACCTGGCAGGATTCGCCGTGGGAATCGTAGACCGGGACAAGATGCTTCCGCGCAAGAAGAATATCAAGAAAGGGGATATTATCCTGGGTCTTCCGTCGGCAGGAATCCATTCCAACGGCCTTTCGCTGGCACGGAAAGTAATTGACAAGAAAGATAAGGCTGGACGCAGAGAGCTGCTTAAGCCTACAAAAATCTATGTGAAAGAGCTTAAAAAGCTGATTGCAAAGGATAATATCGAGGCAGCTGCACACATAACCGGTGGCGGCCTTACAGGAAACCTTATTCGCACACTGCCCAAAACTGTTAAGCCTGTGTTTGATACCACTGCGTGGGAAGTTCCAGAGATCTTCAAGAAGATCCAGAAGAACGGCGGTATTGATCCTGTGGAGATGGAGAGGGTGTTCAACATGGGAATCGGAATTGCCATGGTTGTTAAGAAGAACAATGTAGACGATGTCCTTTCATTCGCAAAGCGGAGCAAGATTGCCATCCGTGTCATCGGAGAGATTGTGAATGGCTGATTTTGCAGTACTGGTCTCGGGAAACGGTTCCAACTTCCAGGCTATAGCAGAAAAGCTTGCCGGGACAAAGCACAATCTTAAATGCATGATCTGCGACCGGAAGGATGCCTACGCTTTCCAGCGGGCAAAAAACCTGGGGATAAAGACCTACTATGTCTCCTACTTCAAACGGGAGCGGGAAGATGCCGAGAAAGATATCTGCGCAATCCTGGAGAAGGAAGGGGTACAGCTGGTGGTGCTGGCCGGTTTTATGCGGCTTCTGACCCCCTACTTTGTAGACCATTATAAAAACAGGATTCTTAACATCCATCCGGCCCTGCTGCCTAAATATCCCGGCACCCATGGAATTGCAGAAAGCTACGCGTCGAAGGATGCAGAGCTGGGAGTGACCATCCACTATGTGGACTACGGTATGGACAGCGGTCCTATTATCACCCAGAAGTCCTTTAAAAGGGACTTTACTGAGTCACTTGAAGAAATTGAAAAAAAGATACATAACATAGAACATAGCTGTTACCCTGAGACAATTTTATCTGTCCTGGATTCACTTGAAAAGAAATAGTAACAGCGGGGGGAAAGTTTGAAAGTTTTGGTTCTTGGTTCCGGAGCACGGGAACATGCTATAGCATGGAAGTTCTCCAAGAGTAATATATTGTCCGGCCTGTATGTGGCGCCTGGAAATGCAGGCACCGAAGATATAGCTGAAAATCTGCCTGATGTAGATCCCTGCGACAGTGCAAGTGTGATAAGCGCCTGCAGAAAATATAATATAGACTTTGTGTTTGTAGGGCCCGAAGCTCCGCTGGCCGCCGGTGTGGTTGATGATCTTGAGGCTGCAGGAATCTATGCCTTCGGACCATGTAAACAGGCTGCACAGCTTGAGGCAAGCAAGCTCTACTCCAAGTCTTTTATGAAAAAATATAACATTCCTACTGCTTATTCCGAGGAGTTTGACAACGTTGAGGCCTTTGAGAAAGCTATAGAAAAAGCAGAAGGGAAGGTTGTCATAAAAAAGAATGGACTGGCTGCTGGGAAAGGAGTTCTTGAATCTGCCGACAAAGAGGAGCTTCTGGCATTTGGCCGCAACATCCTTAAGGATGATACCCTGCTGGTGGAAGAGTTCCTGACCGGTTGGGAGACCTCTATTTTTGCCATCTCCGACGGAAGTAGCTATGTCCTTCTGCCACCATGTGCCGACTTTAAGAAAGCCTATGACAAGGACCAGGGACCGAACACCGGTGGAATGGGCTCTATCTGCCCTGTTCCGACTGTTTCCAAAGATCTTTTGGCCCAGATAGAAAAAGAGGTTGTGATCCCTACTTTTGAGGGAATAAAGAAAGAGGGCTATACATACCGCGGTCTTCTCTACTTTGGTCTTATGATCACAGAGAAAGGGCCTAAACTGCTTGAATACAACGCAAGATTCGGCGACCCGGAGACCCAGGCGTTGCTCCCTCTCATCGACTCTGACTTCGGTTCTCTTTTCGATGCAGTCCGGAAACAGGAGCTTAAGAGCTTCCCTCTGGAGATCTCAAACAAATGCTCTATCTGCGTTGTCATTGCAGCAGGGGGATATCCCGGCAAATATGCAAAGGGCAATGTAGTCCACTATATGCCGCTTTTCAGAGACGATCTGGTTGTTATTTTCCACGCCTCTACAGGCCGCGATACAGACAACAATATCATAACCGGCGGCGGAAGATGCTTCTCTGTTGTTGGTCTTGGAAAAGATTTTGCCGAGGCAAGCAAATATGCTTATATAGCTGCAGATGAGGTCTATTTCAAGGACTGCTTCCACCGGAGCGACATAGGAAGAAAGTTCTTCGAGGAATTATAAGGAATTCTGCCGTACAACCTCGTACATAAGAATGCCGGCCGCTACAGAGACATTGAAAGAATCCACATGGCCATGGGCTGGAATAGAGATTATTCCATCGCTTTTCTCGGCCAGTATCTTTGATACGCCGGCACCCTCGCTTCCCATCACAATCGCTGTGCGCCCCTTGAGGTTGAGCTTCCAGCTGGCCTGGCCGTCCATATCGGCAGCATAGATCCAGAAACCAGATTCCTTCAATAAATCAATGGAACGGGAAAGATTTTCCACAGCCACGCTGATGAACTCTCTTGCGCCGGCCGATGTCTTTCCTATTATCTCGCTGTCCTTGGCGGAACGGCTCTGAGGAATGATGACAAGGTCTACGCCGAACTGGTCTGCAGAGCGCAGTATTGCTCCGTAGTTGTGTGGGTCGGTGATACCGTCCAAAAGCAATACAAGAGATTTTTCTTTTGTGAGATTTTTAAGAAAGGTTTTGAGAGTTATGTTCTGCGCTCCGGCCTTCCGTTCCTCGATGACAAGCATTATGCCCCTGTGGTCATCGGTACCGGAAAGCCGCCGTATCTCGTCGTCTGAAGATTTGATACTTCTGATTCCAGCGCTTCTGGCTTCCTGCTCTATCTTCTGATGTCGGCCGCCACTTTTGGATAAATAGAGCTTGCCCCGGATATTGCCCGCACGGACAGCCTCCTCTATGGCATGAAAACCAGTGATGTATTCCATGATTTCAGGTCAGGCTTTAAGATCCTCTTTGATAGCTTCCAGCTTGTTCAGGAACTCTTCCCACTCTTCCATCTTGAGGTTGATTCCCTGCTTGCCAGGCTTCCATTCGCCGTTGTCCTGATACCACTTTCTGATGGATACATAGGATTTGCCTTTGAATTCCTGTTTCATAACTCTGATATCATCGTTAATGACAATCATTTCGGTCCTCCAAAAATGCTATTATAACCTATAATAATATATAGTATAAAAAAAATAAAGTATATTTTTACCTCTTTTTGCATAACTGTTGATAATCAATATTGACCAAATAATTCTTTAGAGATAATATCAAGTTACATTACCAGAAATACATATTTTTTTTAGAGGAGAAAAGAATGTATAAATTAGACGAATTTATGGCAGAGCTCGAGAGAAAGAACCCTGCACAGCCAGAGTTTATCCAGGCTGCAAGAGAAGTTGTTGCATCTGTTATCGATGTAGTAAACAAAACACCTAAGTACCTCAACAACAAAATCCTTGACAGAATTGTTGAACCGGAAAGAGTTATTCAGTTCAAGGTAGAATGGGAAGATGACAAGCATCAGATCCAGGTTAACCGCGGTTACAGAGTACAGTTCAACAGTGCTATCGGACCTTATAAGGGCGGTCTCCGCTTCAACAAGAACGTAACCCTTGGAACACTCAAGTTCCTCGGATTCGAGCAGATTTTCAAGAACTCACTTACAACACTCCCAATGGGCGGTGGTAAGGGTGGTTCCGACTTCGATCCAACCGGAAAGTCAGACGCAGAAATCCTGCGCTTCTGCCGCAGCTTCATGACAGAGCTCCAGAAATATATCGGACCAGACACAGACGTTCCAGCAGGTGACCTGGGAGTTGGTGGAAGAGAGATTGGTTTCATGTATGGCCAGTACAAGAGAATCCGCCAGGAGAACACCGGTGTTCTTACAGGAAAGGGACAGACATGGGGTGGATCACTCATCAGACCAGAGGCAACAGGATACGGCGCACTCTACTTCGCAGACGAAGTTCTTAAATACAACAAAGATACACTCAAAGGAAAGAGAGCAATTGTTTCCGGTTTCGGTAACGTAGCTTGGGGCGCAGTTACAAAGGCTGCATTCTACGGAGCTAAGGTTGTTGCAATCTCCGGACCAGATGGATACATCCTGGACGAGGCTGGAGTAAGCACACCAGAGAAGATCGCTTACATGCTCGAGCTCAGAGCTTCCAACAAGAACATCGTTGCTCCTTACGCAGAGAAGTTCAAGGGCGCTAAGTTTGTTCCTGGAAAGAAGATCTGGGAAGTTCCTTGCGAAATCGCATTCACAGCAGCTCTCCAGAACGAGCTTGACGGCAAGGATGCTGAAAAGCTTATCAAGAACGGAGTTAAGTATGTTATCGAAGTTTCCAACATGGGTTGTACTCCAGAAGCTATCGAGGCATTCCAGGCTAAGAAGATTCCATTCGCTCCTGGAAAAGCAGCTAACGCCGGCGGTGTAGCAGTTTCCGGACTCGAGATGAGCCAGAACGCAGAGCACCTGAAGTGGAAGGCTTCCGAAGTAGACGACAAGCTCAAGACAATCATGAAGAACATCTTCGACGCATGTGTTCGCGAAGGAAAGCAGAAGAACGGATATATCGATTACGTTAAGGGCGCTAACATCGCAGGCTTCAAGAAAGTTGCAGATGCAATGTGCGAGCTCGGATACTGATCTGAGTATCATTATATACAAGCCTCCTGGAGACAGGAGGCTTTTTTTTGCCTGTCAGGAATTCTGGGTGCAGAGCCGCCCCTGCCAGGTGTTGCGGCTCTCCATCTCCTTCTTTATCAGAGCATAGATATTGCCCTTGGCCATGTAGCGGCGGGGAGCGGCCCGGTCAACTTCGTAGGTGTCGCAGGTCAGGCGCATCAGGATTATATCTTTTCTCAGGTGCTCAATCACCTTTATAAGATATTCCATGTACAGTTCCCGGGAAGGGGCGGTGACCTCTCCTTTTAGGTATTCATCATACAGCACAGTGTTGTAGGTGATGTTCAGGTCGTGGAGCTTCACCGCCTCGGGATGGAGTGCGTTGATGAAATCCACAGAGGCCAGCATATCATCAAAAGATTCCCCAGGAAGCCCCAGGATAAGATGAGAGGCAACTTTTATACCGCGGGAATGAAGGATGTCGAAGGCAGCCTTGTACTGCTCTGCTGTGTGGCCTCTGTGGATCCGCTCCAGGGTGCGGTCGTTGGCGCTCTGCAGACCAAGCTCAACCCAGACATCAAAATCAGGTTTTATATAGGATGCCAGCAGGTCGGCTTTCGCCCCGTCGATGCAGTCTGGGCGGGTGGCTACAATAAGCTCCCGGAACGGGTAGAGGGCCAGGGCGGCGTCGTAAGTTTTCTTTAAATTTTCCACAGTGTCGAAGGTGTTGGAATAGGCCTGGAAATAAAGGAGGAAAAGCTCTGCCTTGTAGCGCCGCCTGGTGAATGCGATTCCCCGCTTTATCTGCTCCTCTATGGCTTTTGCTTTATCTAAGTATGAGGCCCGGGAGCCCTGTTCGTTACAGTATATGCACCCGCCGCCTGAGCGGCCACAGCCCCGGTTTGGGCAGGAGAAGCCGCCATCCACAGCAATGCGGTAAACTTTTGTTCCATATTTTTTCTGGAGATATTCGGAATAGCTGTAGAACGGAAGCCCGGTATCCATATCAGGTGGTCGGGATATTCTTCAGGTCGTACGGCGTGCTCTGATATACATAGTAGTTGAGCCAGTTTGCATAGAGCAGGTGGGCGCAGGACCGCCAGGAGACAATCGGCTCTTTGGTCGGGTCGTTGTCCGGGAAGTAGTTCTCTGGAATTGCTGGCCTGATTCCTGCCTCAAGGTCCCTGTAATATTCCTTTTTAAGGGTGTCGGCATCATATTCCGCATGGCCAAGCAGGAAGATCTGCCGCCCTTCATTTGTCTTGATCGCATATATGCCGGCTTCTGGGGAGGATGCAAGAATCTTGAGCCCCTTAACCTTCTCCACATCCTTGCGGAGTACTGTGGTGTAGCGGGAGTGAGGAACGCAGAAAGTGTCGTCGAATCCTCTGAACAACATGAAGTTCTTTCCTTCCAGATGATGCCGGTAGATGCCAGAAAGCTTCTTTTTCATCTCCAC
>JAGCPA010000050.1 GCA_017642445.1 Spirochaetia bacterium | reverse complement strand
GCTAAAGAACGGCACTCTGGCAGAGGTTACAGTGGCAGGGGAATCCTTCCACCGGCGGTACTACATCAACTACTACAACGAGAAGTATTTCACCAAGACTCTGGCCGATTTTGTGGCCATGGCCACCAGCTGGGCAGCCGATTACATGAACGAACTCTAAAAATATTGTCATTATAAGTATTTTATTATATCTATTGCCTTTTTCCCCTTAATAATATAGAATTTCAGCAAATAATTACGCTGCGAGAGGTTCTATTTATGGAAGTTCAAGTAAAGGAATTGATTGATAAGATCAAGACAGACGGTATTAAAAGTGCCGAAGACAAAGCTGCGCAGATTATAAGTGAAGCGCAGGCTAAGGCGGAAACCATTCTTGCAAATGCCAAGAAAGAAGCTTCAGCTATCGTTGCAGATGCAGAGGACAAAGCTGCAAAGAGCAAGATTTCTGGAGAAGAGGCAATCAAGCAGGCTGGAAGAGACTTGGTTCTCAACATCCGCGAGAAGATTACTGCACTGTTCAACGTTATTCTTCAGAATGAGGTTAAAGGTGCAATGGATGAGAAGCTTATCAGCGATGTGATCGTAAAGCTGATCTCATCTTGGAAGGGCGAGGACAGCGCTGATCTTACAGTGCTTGTTTCCGAGAAGGATGCAAAGGCTGTGGAGCAGGTTCTCATGAACAAGCTTGCTGATAAGGTAAAGAAGGGCCTGGATGTAAAAGCATCAAAGACAATTGATGCCGGCTTCCATGTAGAAGCAAAAGACGGTTCTGCTTATCACAATTTCTCAGCAGAAGGCATAGCAGAAGTATTCTCCGATTACCTCAACCCAAGACTTGCTAAGCTGTTGTCTGAGGGAATCAAAAAAGCGGAGGCATAAGCCTTGGCAAATCAATACTACTATACTGTTTCTTCGTTACCTATGCTCATGTGGGATTCTGACAAGTTCATGACAGAAAGCGAATTCCTGTATGCCTGCGAGTCCACAGTGGCCGAGAAAGACTTTGAGACACTCAAAGCCTCGCTGCTTATTCCTGTTCAGGGAGCTGCAGTGACCAACCCTGTGCTTAAAAGCTGGTACGACTGGGAAAACACTCTCAGGAGCGAGCTGGTCAAACTCAGAGCTGCAAAGAAGGGAACAGATGCTGAAAAATATATCAGCGATAATCCTGGCGAGGCCGGAGTGGTTGAGATTGCAAGAGAGGCATTTAATCAGAGTTCACCGCTTGATGGCGAGAAAGTTCTGGATCAGGCAAGATGGGATTACCTGGACATGCTTGAATCAGGACACATGTTCGACATCGGCAAACTGATTATTTATTATCTTAAGCTCCAGCTGCTCAACAGAAGAGCTGTGCTGAACAAGGACAAGGGCCAACAGGAATACGAGAAAATTTATGCAGATATTCTTGCTGCCGCAAGAAAAAACTAGAGGTATTATATGAGTGATATAGTGGAAAATAAGAGCAGCGGCAAAGTTGTCGGAGTAAACGGCAACATGGTTACCATCGAGGTTGAAGGCAACGTCCTGATGAACGAGGTAGGATACGTTGTTGTAAACACAGCCGAAGGCGAGAAGAAGCTGAAGGCCGAGGTAATCAGAATCAAAGGTAAAAATGCCGACATGCAGGTTTATGAGATGACCAGAGGAATCGGAGTAGGCGACAAAGTGGAGCTTACCGGCGAGATGCTGGCCGTAACCCTGGGCCCTGGACTTCTGGGTCAGGTATTCGACGGTCTGCAGAACCCGCTTCCAAAGCTGGCAGAGCACAGCGGATTCTTCCTGGAGAGAGGTGTTTACCTGGATGCACTTCCAGGCGACAAGAAATGGCATTTCACACCATGTGTGAAAGCTGGCGACACAGTACAGCGCGCCGATTCCCTGGGCTTTGTTCCAGAGGGAATCT
This sequence comes from Spirochaetia bacterium, assembly GCA_017642445.1. Lineage (GTDB taxonomy): Bacteria > Spirochaetota > Spirochaetia > CADAEX01 > CADAEX01 > CADAEX01. Next base: position 22,710 of record JAGCPA010000050.1, on the reverse strand, counting down.
TCCAGCACCAGATCATGGTTCCATTCGGAATGTACGACACCTACACAGTTAAGTCCATCGCTTCTGAGGGCGACTATACTGTTAACGACAAGATCGCAGAGATTGCAGACTCCAAGGGAAATGTAACCCCTCTCACCATGTGCTTCACATGGCCAGTAAAGAGAGCAATCGATGCATATTCAGAGAGACTGAAACCAGTTGAGCCTATGATCACAAAGGTAAGACTGATCGACACATTCTTCCCTGTTGCAAAGGGCGGTACATATTGTATCCCTGGCCCATTCGGAGCAGGAAAGACAGTACTCCAGCAGATCACATCCAAGAACGCAGAGGTTGATATCGTAATCGTTGCAGCCTGCGGAGAGCGTGCCGGTGAGGTAGTAGAGGAGCTCAAGGAATTCCCAGAGCTTACCGACCCACGGACAGGCCGTTCCCTTATGGAAAGAACAATGATCATCTGTAACACATCCTCCATGCCGGTTGCTGCACGTGAAGCATCTGTATACACAGCAGTAACCCTGGGCGAGTACTACCGGCAGATGGGACTCAACGTCCTCCTGCTCGCAGACTCCACATCCAGATGGGCACAGGCCATGAGAGAGATGTCCGGCCGTCTTGAGGAGATCCCGGGCGAGGAAGCATTCCCAGCATACCTGGAGTCTTCTATCGCAGCATTCTACGAAAGAGCTGGTATCGTAAAACTTAAGAATGGAAAGACAGGTTCTGTAACAATCGGTGGTACAGTATCTCCTGCCGGCGGTAACTTCGAGGAGCCTGTAACACAGGCAACACTTAAGGTAGTAGGTGCATTCCACGGACTTTCCAGAGAGCGTTCCGACGCAAGAAAGTACCCTGCTATCCACCCACTGGAAAGCTGGAGTAAATATAAGAGCGGTATCGTAGGCCCTGAGTATGTTGAATATGCAAGCGAAATCCTTATCAGAGGAAACGACGTAGGCCAGATGATGAAGGTAGTAGGTGAGGAAGGTACAAGTATCGACGACTACATCACCTACCTTAAGGAAGAGCTCCTTGACGCTGTATACATCCAGCAGAACTCCTTCGATGAGGTTGACGCCGCAGTACCGGTTGAGAGACAGCAGCACGTATTCTACATCCTGCTCAAGATTCTGGCAGCCAAGTTCAGCTTCACAGTTAAAGACGAGGCCAGAAGCTACTTCAACCAGCTCCGCCAGATCTTCCTTGACTACAACGGATCCCTTTGGGGAACAGATGCATTCAAGACAAAAGAGAAAGAGCTTCTTGATGCCCTTGCTTCTAAGCAGACAGGTGTTGAGGAAAAGGGTGCCGCACTGCTGGCAAATATTAAATAAGGAAGGTCGGAATGCGCAAGGTTTATAGTAAAATTGAATCCATTACTGGAAACGTAATTACAGTAAAAGCTGATAATGTTAAAAATGATGATCTTGCTGAAGTTTCTTCAGCACACGGAAAGTCACTTGCCCGTGTAATCAAACTGGATCATGATGTTGTATCCCTGCAGGTATTCGCCGGAGCAAAGGGTGTTTCCACAGGTGACGAGGTTCGGTTCCTCGGTTACCCGATGAAAATCTCCTGCTCAGAGAATCTTCTCGGAAGAATCTTCAACGGAAGCGGTGAGCCACGGGATAACGGACCACGGCTGGAAGAGAACCTGATCGAGATCGGTGGACCATCAGTAAACCCATCCAAGAGAATTATTCCTAAGAACATGGTTAGAACTGGTATCCCTATGATCGACGTGTTCAACTCCCTGGTAGAATCCCAGAAGCTGCCTATCTTCTCCTCATCCGGAGAGCCATACAACGAGCTCTTGGCCAGAATCGCAATGCAGGCCGAGGTTGACATGATCATCCTGGGCGGTATGGGACTTAAGTACGACGACTACCTGGGCTTCAAGGATGCCCTTGAGGAAGGTGGAGCTCTCTCCAGAACAATTTTCTTCGTACACACAGCATCCGACCCTATCGTTGAGTGCCTCCTGGTACCAGATATCTCTCTGGCAGTAGCAGAGCAGTTCGCTCTCCAGGGCAAGAAGGTTCTTGTTCTTCTTACAGATATGACCAACTTCGCCGACGCCATGAAAGAGAATGCGATCACAATGGAGCAGGTACCTTCCAACAGAGGTTACCCAGGAGACCTTTACAGCCAGCTGGCTTCCAGATACGAGAAGGCAGTAGACTTCGAAGGATCCGGATCCATCACAATCCTTGCTGTAACCACAATGCCTGGTGACGACGTAACACACCCAGTACCAGACAACACAGGATACATCACCGAGGGTCAGTTCTACCTTAAGAACGGAAGAATCGAGCCATTCGGTTCACTCTCCAGACTTAAGCAGCAGGTTAACAAGGATACCAGAAAGGACCACAGAGCTCTTATGGACGGTATGATCAAGCTTTATTCCGCTTACAAGGAGTCCGTGGAGAAGAAATCCATGGGATTCAGAATGTCAGAATGGGATAACAAGCTTCTGAAATACGGTGCAATGTTCGAAGAGCAGCTGATGTCACTCTCTGTAAACATTCCTCTCGAGAAAGCTCTTGACCTGGGTTGGGAAATCCTGGCTGAATGCTTCTCCAAGGAGGAGACAGGTCTTAGAACTGAGCTTTTGAACGAGTTCTGGCCAAAGAAGGACTGAGACTTATGGCAAATATCAAACTGACTAAAAACGAACAGAAGAAGCAGAAGGACGCTCTGAAAAGATTCACCAGATACCTTCCTACTCTTATGCTCAAGAAGCAGCAGCTTCAGCTGGTTATCAGAGGCCTCGAGGCCGATGTGAAGGCTAAGCAGGAAGAGCGCAAGGTGCTTGAGGGTGAGATCCAGTCATGGGTTGATGTCTTCGGCGAAGAAGTTGAGTTTGATAAGCTTGTAAGAATTAAATATCTCGAAACGGAAGAAGGTAACATAGCGGGAGTTGATATTCCTGTATTCAAGGGCATTGAGTTCGAGCAGATCGAGTATGACCTTTTCAGGCAGCCTCTGTGGGTCGATGCGGCAGTGGAGAAAGTTTCCAAGCTGCTGGCCTGCGACGAGGAGCTTAAGATCATAGCAAAGCAGCTTGAGCTTCTGGATGCTGAGCTCCGGGTTACTTCACAGAGAGTGAACCTCTTTGAGAAAGTTAAGATTCCAGAGACCAAGACCATCATCAAAAAGATCGGTGTTTACCTTGGCGACCAGCAGACAGCAGCCGTTGTTAGAGGAAAGATATCAAAGAAGAAACTGGTAAGGGAAGCATAATATGGCAATAGTAAAAATGAAAAAAGTTTCCCTCGTGGTTCTCGACCGTGAAAGGGAAGAAGCTCTGGAGAAGCTGAGGGACCTCGGACTTGTCCACATTGAGAGAATTTTTGCCGGAAGCGACAAGCTCTCAGAGTTGAACGAGAAAAAGGCACTCCTTGAGCGCTGCTCCTTTATTCTGCCTCCTAATGTACCTGGAGACAAGAATAAGAAGGGCGACCTTGCAGCAGCAGAGAAGCTGGCAGGCAAGATTGTGGCCCTGGGAGACAAGCTCAAAGCTCTCGGCGACGAGAAAGAGAAAGTTTCCAAAGACCTTAAGAGCCTTGAACCGTGGGGTAATTTCAATCCTGCCGATGTGGACTTCCTTTCCGGCAAAGGTATTGAATTAAAGTTTTACGAGCTTTCAAAGGATAAGCTGGCAGAATTGTCTGATGTAGACTATTTTGTCGTTAACACTATTAAGAACAGAGTATTCATCGTGGCTACCGGTGCAAAGATGCCGGAGGCTGACGAGTTCCATCTGCCTGCTCTTGGAATCGACGGATGCACTGCAAAGATTGCAGAGCTTGACAAGGAGATTGCAGGAGTTCAGAAAGAGCTTGCAAAGCTGGCCGAGGATAAGAATGTTCTGGCAGAAGGACTCAAGGTTCTTGAGAAAGAGATTGAGTTCGAGTCTGTAAGCGCAGATATGCAGGTTGAGGACAGCCTGGCATATATAGATGGATATGTACCAGTGGATAAGGCAGACGAGCTTAAGGCTGCGGCTGCAAAAGAGCATTGGGCACTCCTTGTCAGAGACCCTGACGATGAGGATGCACCTCCAAGCTTGATTCGGACACCTAAGTGGGTAGAGCGGATCCAGCCTCTTTTCAAATTCCTGGATATTACTCCTGGATATAGGGAAGCCGACATCAGTATGTGGTTCCTTATATTCTTCACACTCTATGTTGCAATGATTGTAGGCGATGCAGGATACGGAGCAATCTTCTTTATCCTTACCCTCCTGATTTGCAAGAAGGCTCCAAAGCCTGTTGTAACACTCCTTATGACGCTGAGCATAGGCACGGTGGTCTGGGGTGCCCTGACAGGTACTTGGTTCGGATCAGAGACCATTGTAAAGAACACATTCTTGGGTAAACTTGTAATACCTCAGTTTGCAAGCTTTGCAGAGGAAGGTGTCAATACCAACTACTACATCCAGAATTTCTGCTTCTATATCGGTATTACACAGCTCCTTCTCGGTCTTGTCATCAGCTTCGTACGCAAGCTTCCTTCCTTGGCAGCTTGGACCGACGTGGGCTGGATGTTCGTAGTTGTGGCTTCTTACTTTGTTGCCCAGAAGTTCGTTCTTGGCGCACCAGCTTTCAACCCTGTCACATGGCCTCTGGCCGCAGCAGGATTCGTGATTGTCTGCCTGTGCTCCGAGCAGAACGGCAACATACTCAAGGGCGTTCTCATGGGCCTTGCATGGTCTCCGATGAAAGTGCTTGATACAGTAAGTATGTTCGCAAACCTGGTATCCTATATCAGACTGTTCGCAGTTGGTCTGGCTACAGTAGCAGTTGCTACAAGCTTCAACGCAATGGCAGCCGGTATGGCCGAATCAATGGGAGTTGCAGGTATAATAATCGGTGCTGTGATCCTGTTTGTTGCACATGCATTCAACATGGTCCTGGCGCTCCTCTCCATCATCGTACACGGTGTTCGTCTGAATACCCTGGAGTTCGGTGGAAGAGTAGGATTGGAATGGAGCGGCTATAGATACGCCCCATTTAAAAATTAATATTATTGCTCCAAGGAGCAAAAAATAGATAGATTAAAATAAGGAGATAAATATGGGATTAATGGGAATTGCAGCAGCATTCGCTCTTGCAGCAGCAGGATCAGCTATTGGAATTGGTAAGGCAGGTATGTCTGCTATCGGCGCATGGAAAAAGTGCTATGCTCAGAACAAGCCAGCACCATTCCTTCTGCTTACATTCGTAGGTGCACCTTTCACACAGACAATTTATGGAATGATTCTTATGAACGCTCTTAAGGGAGCAGCAAACGCAGATCCTGGCCTTATTCTTGGCGCAGGTCTTTTCGGCGGTATCGGTATCGGTATGTCAGCATGGTTCCAGGGTGCAGCAGCTGCAGCAGCAGCAGACGCACAGGTAAGCACAGGAAAAGGTTTCAGTAACTACCTGATCGTTCTTGGTCTTATCGAGTCTGTAGCCCTGTTCGTAATGGTATTCGTAATGGGTATCGTCGGCTGAGTTTCCTATAACTTGGTTTCAAAGCGGTCAGAAATGACCGCTTTTTTTGTTGGTTGCTTTTTTAAAACTCTATGATACAATAGTAATGTTATATATAAAGGAGGCGCTATGAGCACTGTTAAGAAGGTCACTGACAGCATCATCTATGTAGGTGTCAACGACCATAAGATCGACCTTTTCGAGGGTCAGTACGATGTACCTAACGGAATGGCATACAATTCCTATGTCATCCTTGATAATAAGATTGCGGTTATGGATACCGTGGATATCAACTTCACACACGAGTGGCTGGACAACCTGTCCGAGGCCCTTAACGGGAAGAGCCCTGACTACCTTATAGTGCAGCACATGGAGCCGGACCACTCAGCCAATATCCAGAACTTTGTAAAGACATATCCAAAGGCCAAGATTGTGGGCAATGCCAAGACATTCAATATGATGGCGCAGTTCTTCGGCGACAGCTTTGCAGACAAGCAGGTTGTGGTGGAGAACGGCGGCACACTGGAGCTTGGAAAGCACAAGCTTACCTTTGTGTTTGCCCCTATGGTCCACTGGCCAGAGGTTATGGTTACCTACGACGAGGCCGACAAGGTGCTCTTCTCTGCCGACGGCTTCGGCAAGTTCGGCGCCCTGGATGTGGATGAGGAGTGGGCCTGCGAGGCGCGGCGCTACTACTTCGGCATTGTAGGAAAGTACGGCGCCCAGGTGCAGAAACTGCTCCAGGCTGCGGCAACACTGGACATCCAGAAGATCTGTCCGCTCCACGGTCCAATCCTGACCGAGAACCTGGGCTACTACCTGGATCTCTACAACACATGGTCTTCCTACGGCATCGAGACCGACGGAATCGTAATAGCATACACATCTGTATACGGCAACACCAAGAAGGCAGTGGAGCTTCTGGCCGACAAGCTTAAAGCCAAGGGCTGCCCGAAGGTTGTAGTAAATGACCTGGCGAGGGTAGACATGGCCGAGGCAGTGGAGGATGCATTCCGCTACGGCAAGATTGTCCTTGCAACCACCACCTACAACGCAGGCATCTTCCCATGGATGCGGGAGTTCATCGACCACCTTACAGAGCGGAACTTCTCCAACAAGACAGTGGCATTCATCGAGAACGGCACCTGGGCACCTATGGCCCACAAGGTTATGAAGGGAATGCTGGAAGGGTGCAAGAACCTGGTCTTCACAGAGCCTGTGGTGACCATCAAATCGGCTATGAACGATGCCAACAAGGAGCAGATCGAGGCACTCTCCGACGAGCTCTGCCAGGACTACCTGGCACGCTCTCCAAAGACAGCCAAGAAGAACGACATGACAGCTCTGTTCCGCCTGGGCTACGGCCTCTATGTGGTTACTTGCAATGACGGCAAGAAGGACAACGGCCTTATCGTGAACACAGTGTCACAGGTAAGCGACAACAAGATCGCAGTCTGCATCAACAAGAAGAACTACTCCTGCCATGTGATCGAGCAGAGCAAGGAGCTCAACGTGAACTGCCTCTCTGTGGATGCGCCGTTCGATATCTTCAAGCGGTTCGGCTTCCAGAGCGGACGTACCGTGGACAAGTTCCAGGGCATTGAGACAGCAAAGTCGGATAACGGCCTGCCGTTCCTGACACAGTACATCAACGCAGTGCTCTCTCTCAAGGTGGAGAACCAGGTGGACCTGGAATCCCATATCATGTTCATCTGTTCTGTAACCGAGGCGCGTGTGACATCAGACCGGGCTACCATGACCTACACCTACTACCAGGAGAATGTTAAGCCGAAGCCACAGACCGAAGGGAAGAAGGGCTGGGTCTGCAAGGTATGCGGCTACATCTACGAAGGCGAGGTTCTGCCGGACGACTTTATCTGCCCACTGTGCAAGCACGGTGCAGCTGATTTCGAGAAGATTCAATAAAGGAGCATAAAATGAAATATATTTGCAATGTATGCGGATGGGTTTACGAAGAGGCTCAGGGAAGCCCCGAGAACAACATAAAGCCAGGAACCAAGTTCGACGATCTTCCTGCCGACTTTGTGTGCCCAGTGTGCGGCGCTGGAAAAGACCAATTCTCTAAGCAATAAACAGCTTATATAGCTATTTCAGTTGACTTATAGCTATCTGTGTGGTACACTTTCAGTGATGGAGGTGTACCATGTCAGATTCTATACCTATCTTTGAAGCCAAGAACCGGCTTCCATATTATATCCACAAAGCAGAGACCGAAGGCCCGGTATTCCTTTCCCGCCGGGGAAAGAATGTGGCTGTCATCATTTCTCAGGAAGAGTACAACGAGAAGATTGTCCAGAAGCGTTCTTTCATAGACGAAGTTCACGAGCTGCGCCAGGAGTATCTGGATGTACTGGACAATGATGATATTTATGCTGACATCCGTGATAAAAACGACTTTGGCCGTCCGGTAGAGGAGGAATGAGATGGCAAGACCATATTATCTCCTCGATACAAATGTGCTTTCAGAAGAAACCAAGCTTTTTCCAGCTCAGAATGTAGTAGAAAAAATCAGGCACTATGCCCCCTACAGCGCAATTTCAACTATAACCTGGTATGAGCTCCTATATGGAATGAAAAGGCTTCCTGATGGGCGAAGGAAAGAGTTTCACCAGAAATATCTTTATGAGCATGTTCAGATTACCTATCCTCAGATTCCATTCGATGACCATGCCGCATTTATCGCCTCTGATATAGGTTCTAAGCTGGTGGCAAACGGAATAGTTATAGCTTCTATAGACCTGCTGGTTGCTTCAATAGCAATAGCTAACAACATGATTCTAATTACTCGCAACCCGAAAGATTACTTGGCTATTCAGAATGTAAGTTCCCTGATGGTGGAGTCCTGGTGGGAGTAGAGGATGAAACTGCAGAAGAACAATGAAAATAATCTTGTAGAATATAAACGTGAACTCACAACAGCATTTGAGCGTTCTGTTGTCGCTTTTCTGAACTCGAATACAGGAGGACATATTTACATCGGTATAAACAATGATGGCAGTATGCACGGGGTTAAGGAAGCAGACTTGGTGCAACGACAAATTACAGACCGTATTCTTAATAATATAAAGCCAACTGTTATTGGATTATTTGAAGTTGTAGTAGAACAGCAAGAAGAGAAAGATATTGTTCATGTTATTGTTTCAGGCGGAACAGAAAAACCTTTAGTTGATCCCGTTGCCTTAAGGGAAGCTGTAATTAATGCTATAGTGCATAACGATTATACGCGGGAAGTGCCACCATTATTTGAGATATTCTCTGACCGCATGGAGATAACCACCTATGGCGGTCTTGTAGAAGGACTATCAAAGGATGATTTCCTAAAATGTTGCTCAATGCCAAGAAACCGTGAGCTTATGCGTGTTTTCCATGATCTTGATATGGTAGAACAGTTAGGCAGTGGGATGCGTCGTATCTTGAAAAGTTATGATGCAAATGCTTTTTCTTTCACTGACCATTTTATGCGTATCTCCTTTTACTTTGATGGTATTCCTTCAAGGTTGGGTGATAAGTTGGGTGATAAGTTGGGTGATAAGTTGGGTGATAAGTTGGGTGATAAGTTGGGAAGCCATCCTGTAGAATTGAATTATAATCGAAGACGCATTCTTGAAATTATGGAAGCAAATTCAAGAATTTCAATTCCTCAAATAGCGGAAAAATTAGGATATAGTACTACAGCAATAGAAAAAAACATTGAATATTTGAAAGAAAAAAACTATTTAAGACGTTGTGGAAATCCTAAAACTGGATACTGGGAGGTCTTATGAAAGATGATCCATATATTTATTCAGAGGAGAATATGAAATATCTCCGGAAGTCAATTGCTCAAATTGAGAGTGGTATGGGCAAAATTCATGAACTGAATAAATCCGTTGTTGCAGTTTTAGTCATAGATATGCAAAACGATTTTGTTCTGCCTGGTGCAGTGCTGAATGTTGCCGGGGCGCAGGCCACTATTCCTGCAATCCAAAAGCTGATTAAGTTTGGCCGCTCCAAAGGCTGGCAGATAATCCATATAATCCGGGAGCATGATGCATCCGGCTGCGATGCAGACCTACCAAGAAGATATCTGTTTGCAGATGGAAAGCCGGGCTACTGTGTGCCCGGAACCAAGGGAATTGAGATAGTAGAAGGCCTTAAACCCCAACCGGGCGATATCATCATAAAGAAGAAAAGGAACAGCGGCTTTTTCCAGACAGAACTGGATACAACACTGCGCAGACTGGGTATAAAAACAGTGATAATCTCGGGAACCCAGTATCCCAACTGTGTGCGCGGTACAGCAGTGGATGCCATGAGCTGCGATTACAACACCATAGTCTGCACCGATGCCTGCTCTGCCAAGACCAAAGCTATAGCCGAGGCCAATATTCTGGATATGAAAAATATGGGGATTAGGTGCATGCCGCTGGAAGAAGTGAAGAGGATGATATAATATACAAGAGAGGAATATTATTATTTAATTTCTTCAGATAAGATCTCTTTGATTATAGGCTTCAGTTGCTCAACTATTCTTGTAGAAATCATATTAATAAAATCATCTTTATTTGAATTTATAATGTTCTGTTCACAGCCATTAATATCAAAGAGCTGGGATGTTTGTATTTTAAGCACCTCGGCAATTTTATCTATAACGGTTGGTGGTGGAAATGAAGCCCCGCATTCTATCCCATTTATGTAATTATAACTTTTGTCAATCTGAATGGAAAGCCCTGATTGAGTAAGATTTGCTCGTTTTCTGAATGATTTGAGATTGTTTATGAATATTTTCTGAATAGTCATATACAAATTTTGACAGTTTCTTTCAAAAAATAGACATAAAATTACAGGTATTTATAGGCTATATATTGAATAAACATGAGATTATTATGTAATATTTACATAATAATTTTATGTAAAGTTCATTTTTTATGGACAAAACACTGTGTTTTGAGGAATATATGGCAGTTGATAAAGAGCGGGCAATAAGAGCAACGGTAAAAAGCGCCGTGGAAGGTTATGCAAGCGGTTTCTGCGATAGACATATTTCTGAATTGCATGATGAAAATGGAACAATAAACTCAAAGATTCATAATATTTTTATTTCAGCGTTGGGGCCAGAAATACAGTATTATTCTGCACTAGTCCGTTCTCTTGATTCAAGTTTAGGCAACATGCTTGAGACAATGGCAATCAATATAGCAACAATTAATTATGATGTTACCCAGCATGTAGAAGGTGTTCTATATGGTGAGCAGACAAAATATATTGCAAAAATACTAGAAGAATATAAACGCCATGCCCGTATTCCTGCTGTCCATGATTATGAAGGAATAACAAAATTCTCTAATAAAAACGATGTCATTACTAAGCGTCATGAAAGTGACTATTGCCTAAAAGACTTAGAAACAGGAATGCACTATTTGATTGAACTGAAAATTGGAGGCGACTTAGATAACAAGAAAGCTCGTTCTGAAAAAGAAGCGTTGCTTGAGCAGTATTGTATTCTTACAAACTCACTTGGGTCAGAAAAGAAAGTAAAAATCTATTTTGCAACTGCTTATAACCGTTATGGCGAAGGAAACGAATGGAACCAAGGAAGAGTTCTTCAATTTTTTTCAAAAGAAGAACTGCTCATAAGTTCAGATTTTTGGAACATGATCTGCAAAAGTCCTAGTGGATATGAAATTGTAATCGATGAATATAAGAAAAATGCCAATTTGATAATCGCGGCACTTAATAGGATTAAAAAGGCATATCTTCCAGATTCAAATAGGAAAATAAAGTGAGCGATTTACTGAACGGCAAAGATTGCTTTATCCAGAAAGGTGATAGTAGGGTTCTCATAAAGCATATCCCTGATAAATCTATTGATTTGATTTTTACAGATCCTCCATATAACATCGGAAAACATTCAACAGGTAATATCCCTCTGCCCGGGAGAGCTCCAATGAATAATGATGTAGCAAAATGGGACTTGGTTGAATTCTCACCAGAAAAATGGGCAGAAGATTTTATTCGCATTCTTAAGCCAACAGGAAATCTCTTTATTTTTACAACATATAATCAGCTTGGGCGATGGTATAACGCTCTTGACCATAGATTTGACACATCACAGTTCATGATTTGGCATAAAACAAATCCAGCTCCAAAAGTTTTCAAGGCTGGTTTTTTGAACAGCTGTGAAATGATTTTCTGCTGTTGGAATAGAAAGCATACTTGGAATTTTATTTCTCAGGCCGAGATGCATAATTTTATAGAAAGCCCTATATGTATGCAGCCTGAACGTCTCACAAATCCTAAACATCCTGCACAAAAGCCTGTATCAATTCTAAAAAAAATAATCTCAATAGCTTCGAATGAAGAAGATATTGTTTTTGACCCTTTCATGGGTGTAGGTTCGACAGGAATTGCTGCACTTTCGCAGAATAGAAGATTTATCGGGTTTGAGCTTGATAATGATTACTATAAAGCAACAAAAAGACGTATAGAAGATTGGAAGCATCTAAATGGGAAAGTATAAAAATAATCTTTCTCCTATTATTAAATGGGCAGGTGGAAAAGAGAAAGAGCTTCCGATTATTCTTCAGTCGCTTCCTTTTTCCTTTGAAGATTACTATGAACCTTTTGTGGGTGGTGGTGCTGTTTTTACTGCTATTGATGCAAAACGCTATTTTATAAATGATAAATCTTTAGAACTCGTCAATTTATACACAGCTATAATGAATAATGATGAGGCTTTTTTTACTTTTGTTAATCTGATAATGAAAACATGGAAAGATGTTCTAAATCTTTCCAATACTCACTCTGAATTTATAGAGAAATATAAAAACAATAGAAATGATAATCTTAATACAAAAGGTGTTGCCGATTTATTCTTAAACGATTTTAATATCCTAAGCGTTGAACTATTAAAAGTCCTTGATAGTTCATTTCCAAATCATGATTTGTTCTTATTTGAAATAAAAAAGAATCTCTTTGAAAAAATAGCACGTATGAATAAATTGGAAAAGAAGATTCACCCATTGTGTGATGAAGACATTTTACTAAACATTCAGACAGGCTTTTTGAGTGGTGTTTATATGTATTTCCGTGATTTATTTAATAATAAATCTATTTCACTCATCAACAGGTCTTTTGCTACTGCATTGTTCATGTTTATAAGAAATTATTCATATAGTGGTATGTTTAGATATAATGCTAAAGGCGAGTTTAATGTTCCGTATGGAGGAATTGGCTATAATAATAAAACATTAGATAAAAAAATTGATTATTATCAATCAGAAGAACTAAAAGGTTTGCTCTCAAAGACGGAGGTATTTAATTTAGATTTTGAAGATTTCTTGAATAAAACGAATCCTGGTGAGAAAGACTTTATGTTTCTTGACCCTCCTTATGATACGGAGTTCAGTACTTATGCGAAGAATACTTTTGATAAAAGTGATCAAATCCGTCTAGCTAATTATCTTATAAACGAATGTAAGACAAAATGGATGCTTGTCATTAAAAGTACGCCTTTTATCCTTTCTTTATATGAAAATAATAATTTAAATATCCATGTGTTTGATAAGAAGTATTTGGTTAGCTTTATGAATAGAAACAATAAAGATGCTCAACATCTATTGATTACAAATTATTAAATCTTAGAACCAATAATCCCGTCTTCTGCGGTTGATGGCCTTGTCTGTATAGAAGAAAAGCAGCAGGAATGTGGCAACCTTGAATGGAAGAATAAATACACAGTAAAGGACTATCTTAAGGAAGAGCCATCCAAGTTCCCATGCTGTCTTTGCCAGAGAAGCCAGAATAGCAAATATTATAAGGCCGGCGGTAGATTCTGGTTCAGGCTTAGCCTGGGAATCAACAACATACTCCCTGACTACTACCTCTTTCTGTGGTGGCGGGCAGTAGGGAACCATGGCTGTTGATGTGGGTGCGGATGTACTAGGTGAATCCAGACTGGTATATGCCTGATTTATATATGATGCGGCGGTGTCTATATCGGTTCCCTGTTGGGCCATAAACGCTTTTATGGCCGCAAACTTATTACCATCATTTTCCAAAAGAATACTTTTAGCAGCCTGTAATTTTTCTTCTTCCATGGCCCAATCCTACCATAGGGGGTGTGTCAAATAATGCTACAGGTATTATTTTTTTTCTTCTTTAAGTATATCCCCGATCATCTCATCAACATCATCATAGCCTTTTGACTTTACTTTTCCGATGGCAATATCTTCAGCTTCCTGCATTGCTGCAATGGTTTCTTCGTTGGGTTGTTCCATTCTCAAAATACCTCAAAATTATTTCTTTAACAGATCAGCATGAGAACCAGTCCTGGAGAGAACTAGAATCAATAAATCTTCAATCTTTCTATAAATTAGAATCCAATCAGGCTGAATGTGTAATTCTCTCAAATCCTTAAGGTTTCCTTTTAGAGAATGGTCATTGTAGAATCTTGGGATTGGTCTGTCAGATAAAAGGATTTGAACTATTTTATCAAGTTTGCTTAAATCTAACCTCTGTTTTGAAATCCGTTTATAATCTTTTTTAAAGCTCTTGGCTAAAACAAGTTTATATCTCATTTATTATATTCAGGCTCATCCTCGGCCGCTTCAGATTTTAAATCCTGTATAGCATCATAGAAACTGTCGTAGGTCTTTGGTTTAATCTTCCCACTTGCTATGTCTTCTGTCTCTTTGAAGGCGGCCAGTGTATCTTCATTATACTGTTCCTCCGGGGCAACAGCCTGGAAGGGGAGCCGTCTCTGGACTACGCACTGGGTAAGGAACAGCCTGATTGCTGATGTAATATCTAGACCTATGGATGAAAGGATATTCTCTGCGCTTTTCTTTAAGTTTGTATCTATTCTGGTTTGTATTGTGATTGTTTTCATTGTATACCTCATATTATAAATATATTGTAATATCAATGAAAAAGCAATATAAAACAATACAAAAATGTTTATTTTACTTCAATTTATGCCCATTCATGGCGGGGACAGTTAAGGTCATGTCCATCACCACCTGCAATTTTTTCCAGCTCGGCGGTACTGAGATCTATATCCTCAAGCTCTGTCATATAAGCTTCTGCCTCTGCCTTTGTGATAGCAATTCCTTCTTTCTTGGCCAATGCAATCAGCTCGTCGGCTGTCTTGCACTGCACTGCTTTATCAATCATCTCTTTTGTGATTTTGGTTCTGTTAACTGCCATAATATTCTTTACCTAATCCTTACAACACAATTGTCTGCCCGCAATCATCCAGGCATTTCCAGCATCCTCCGCCAGCCACCTTATCCAGAGCACTGAGGTCAAGTTCTATATCCTCAAGCTCAGCCATATAAGCCTCAGCCTCAGCCTTTGTAATCTCGAAACCGCCGGTCTTTGCCAGAGCAATCAGTTCATCGGCAGTCTCACACTTTGCTGACTTTTGCCAGCATCTCGTTTGTTATTTTTGACTTGTCAATCTTTGTAGCAAAGCTCGCGGTTGGAACAATTTTTATTTGAGCAATCATAGCTTCCGCCGCCAGCCACCTTATCCAAAGCGTTGATGTCAAGCTCTATATTCTGGAGTTCATCAAGATAAGCCTCGGCTTCTGCCTTTGTGATCTCGGTGCCACTTGCCTTGGCCAGTGCAATCAGTTCATCGGCAGTCTCGCACTTTGCTGCTTTCTCCAGCATCTCTTTAGTAATTTTTGTCTTGTCAAATGGCATAATAATTTCCCTCTATAAATTTATTTCATTTAATTGCTCAACGTCCAGCAACTGGTACCTTCCAATGTGCAAGTACCACCCGCTATATTTCTCAGCGCTTTTTCGTTCAGTTCAACGTCGGCAAGTTCCGCAAAATAGGCTTCCGCTTCGTCCTTCGTAATCTCAAATCCCTCTGTCTTGGCCAGAGCAATCAGTTCTTCAGCAGTCTCGCACTTTGCTGCTTTCTCAACCATCTCTTTTGTAATCTTTGTCTTGTCAATCGGCATAATATATTTCCTTTTAAGCAACCTGAAAATTATTACAAGTATGGCTAGGACATTGGTCGAATTCAGAATTACGTATCCCACGGGCCACTTAAATCAGAATAACAGTTGCCACCAGCCACCTTATCCAAGACAGCATTGTCCAATTCTACATTATCCATCTCTGTCAGATAAGCTTCTGCCTCTGCTTTTGTGATTTCCATTCCCTCAGTCTTAGCAAGGGCAATCAGCTCATCAGCGGTCTGACACTTCATTGCTTTCTCAATCATATCTTTTGTAAGTTTTGTCTTGTCGATTGGCATATTTGCCTCCTCCAACTCATTTATATATACGAATATCATCTGTCAAAATTGACAGGTTCTAAAAAAAGCCCCACTCTTATCATTATCAGCAGATAGGAGGAGTAGGGAATGGTAAGAAATTATGATGGTATCATTGATTTCGAATGGAAAGGAACTCCGATTCGGATAATGTTATTCTTCCTTGGTAAACAAAATCAGGAGGTAAACCACCGGCAACTTTATCAAGAGTTCCTGCGTCAAGTTCTTCATTCTGGAGCTTTTCAAATAAAGCTTCTGCCTCTGCTTTTGTGATTTCCATTCCCTCAGTCTTAGCAAGGGCAATCAGCTCATCAGCGGTCTGACACTTCATTGCTTTCTCAACCATCTCTTTTGTAATCTTTGACTTGTCAATCGGCATTTCTTTCTCCTCAGTCAAACTTCTTATAAATATTTCTAATTATAGTTTATTAAATATATTTTCAGCTGTCAACAAAATAGTCAGATTCCTGCCAGTTCTCTTCCCATCTTATAGGCTTCTTCAAGGTCAATTGGGAACTGCTTCTCCCTGGTCTCCTTCTTCTTTTCTACATCAAAGCCTGCCATGCTGTACTTGCTGTAGTCTGCCACCTGTGTTGTGTTGCACGAAAGATATGTCTTCACAGTGCCGTTCAGAAAGCGGAAAAGGTCTTCCATATTCTTCGCCATAGGCTTGATGAGGGTCTCCACATATGCGCCAGATGCGTTCATGGTGTAGATAAGTCCAACGTTCACCTTGCCGGTGAAGTAGGTTGAGTAGTTGTCGTAGGAGAGCATCACAAACAGAAGCCGCTCTAAAAGGGCCCTGAACTGGGCGGTAGGCTCGCCGAAGTAGATAGGGGAGCCTATGATTAGGCTCTGCGCCTGGGTGATCCTGTCGATAAGCGGAGAAAGGTCATCCTTCCAGTAGCATTTGCACCGCTCTGCACCCTTGCGCTTGCAGGCAAGACAGCTTCTGCAGCCAGTGAACTTAAGGTCGTACAGGTCGATGTACTCGGTCTCGGAACCTGCTGATTCAGCCCCTTTCTGCGCCGATTTAAGAAGCTGCGCTGTGTTCCAGTTCTTCCGTGGGCTTGCGTTGATAACAATAGTTTTCATCTCTTTCTCCTATTCTTAAAACTCTTTTTCCAGCCTGAGCTCTGTGCCGTTCCAGTCGCACAGGTAGCCGTGGCCGTTCTCTGTATGCCATTTGTAATATGGCCGGTCGGACTTGACCAGCTCTGACAGGATAGCCATGATAGTGCCACCGTGTACTACAAATACTGCAGGCTCTGCCTGTTCCTGCCTCCATCCTTTCGCAAGATCGAGGAATGCTCTTGTGCACCGGTGGGTGAAGCTTCCCTTGTCCTCGCCCTGTGGGATAGGCCCCTCGCACATGGACTTAAGCCAGGCTTTGTAGTCGTTATCCTGCTCCATATCGTCGTGGGAACGGTTCTCGAAGCTGCCGAAATCCATCTCCTTCATCGCCTCTATAACCAACTGCTCTGCCATGGGGAAGAGGATAGCGGCTGTCTCCCGGCACCGGCGCATGGGGCTTACGTAAACTTTAGTGGCAGCAGGGTAGGTGTGTGCATCCTTTAGGTCGGTGAGCTCTGCCTTTCCTGCCTCGCACAGGCTCTGGTCGGTCCTGCTGCCGATAAAGCGCCTGAGCAGGTTCCCCGGGGTCTTGCCGTGGCGTATGAAGTAGATCTTCATCCCTTGATCCTCTGGCCTATTCCGTAGAAGACCCGGGTGACGGTGCCGGCCGCTTCTGCAATTATGCACAGTGCCCGCCCTGTCTCTTCCCGCCATGTCCGCTCCTCCTGCAGAAGCGGGTGTATGCCGCAGCCTATCTCGTCCGAGCAGATGACTGCATCAGGGTTCTCTGCAATCAGCTTTCTAGCAAAATCCTGTGGGGAGCCTCCCTTCTCCAGGATTTGCTTTGTGATTAGGTGGAACTTGTCTATTGCAGGGCTCTTCAGAGCCTCATCGGAGCTGCACTGCACCGGTTTAAGCCCGGTCTCTTTCTCTGCCAGCTCTGCCTGTCCGTGTCCTGTTCCGCCGATATAAAGTCTTATCATTCTCAACCTCACCAGAAAAGCCCTGTACAGAGCAGTGTAGCCAGCTCCGAAAGCTGCAGGAACCATCCCGCGATATCCCCTGTTGTGCCACCGAACTTCTTATATGCTGTGATCCGGTAATAGAGGAAAAGCAGCTCGTTCACACAGATGATGAGCAAGCCAAGCCATCCGGCCAGCATCACAAGGGCAGCCGCGCACAGGATTATATATACAATCATTACAATTTTTGTTGCTTTTTTCGCTGTTGCATCGGCAAGGTCCTGGAGCATTCCCTCTTTCCGCGCCCCCTTGAATGAGACTGCAGCAAGTCCGCTCAATGCCCGTGAGAGGACAAATCCTATGCAGATTACATTCAGCATGGTCCAGCTTGAGACTGCGCTCCATCCCGCGAAATATATCAGTAAATAAAGTGCTCCGAAGATTATGGCAAATGCGCCGGCATGGGGATCCTTGAGTATCTCAAGCTTCCTCTCCGCTTCGGCGTGTGAAGAGAGGGCATCTACTGTATCGCAGAAGCCGTCCATATGTATGCCACCTGTGATAAGGAAGGGGAGGGCTGTGGCAACCGCAGTACCGATAAGAACCGGCGCATCGAGGCATGCCGCAAGATGGAACCAGAGAAGCTCAACTCCCCCTATCACCGCCCCGACCAAGGGGAAGAAGCAGAGGGCGTACCTCCTCGATTTATCGTCCCACTGGAATGATGGGATTGGAATGTGGGAGTACATCTGGAATGCGATGGCTAGACTTTTCAGCATGGCAGTTCTCCTTTTATTCTGACCGGAATGCCGCACACCACCTCGAAGGCGGCATCGCAGCTCTGCACCAGGTGGCGGTTTATGGCGGTCAGAACCTCTTTATAGTTTTCTGTCTCTTTGCTGTAGGTTGTTCCGTCGGATGTGATCTCTAGAGAGACAAAGATTGTGTTTCCTTTCCTTTCCAGGAGTGGAGAGAGCTCTTTCTTGATGGTGCTGGTCCAGTATTCAGCAGTGGATGCATCAGACGGGGCATTCTCCGGGTTGAACATGAGGTTTGCGGTATGGGTGGAGATGCATTCAATAAGCAGGGTCTCTCCATCGTCCGGCAGATTGTCGAGCATGCCCGGCCGCTCCAAGGTGGTAAATCCCTTTCCGGCGCGGAGCCGGTGGTGACGCTCAACTTTCTTTTTATCCTCTTCGTTAACCACAGGCATGGTGGCTACATAGACCAGCCTGCCTCCCAGTTTCTGGGCTGTGCTCTCGGCAAAGGCCGATTTGCCGGCTCCGCTCCCACCTGTGATGAAGACCCTCATTGCTGCTCCTTATAGGGCTTTATCCCTATGGAGTCGAAGCTGTGGGTGCTGTTGTATACTGCCAGCGCTATATCCAAAAGTGGCAGCAGCATAATACCGCCTGTCCCTTCGCCCAGCGCCAGCTCTGCGGCGATAGGTGCCTTGAGTCCAAGCGCCTCCAGGGCAAGCTGGCAGCCAGGCTCCTTTCCTTTGTGAGAAGGAAGTATATAATCAATAGTATTCTTGTCTATTCTGGAGGCGGCAACTGCGGCGGCACATGAGATAAGGCCATCCAGCACCACAGGCAGCCTCAGCTTGGGAGCGGCCAGAAGCACACCGCACATAGCTGCAATGTCGGCACCGCCCACCTTTGAGATGATATCGATTGGGTCTGCCGGATCTGGCTTGTTTAGAGCAATCCCTTTCTTGACCGCCTCTATCTTACGCTTAAGACCAGCATCAGAAAGGCCGCTCCCCCGTCCGCAGAGCAGGGCAGGGTCTTTGTCCAAAAACACAGAAAGAACTGCGGCTGCAGTGGTGGTGTTTCCGATTCCCATCTCGCCGATAACCACCAGGCCGTTTCCATCAAGCTTTGCTTTCTCTGCCGCCTTCCGGCCGGCATCTAACGCGGCTTCAGCCTCTTCCCGGGTCATGGCAGGCCCTTTGGTGAAGTTCCTGGTGCCATGTATCGATTTGCGCCGTATAACGCCATCTATATCATCCACCATTCCGACATCATAGACTTCAACATGGGCATTGGCTTCCCTGGCCATCAGATTTGCATTGGAGAAACCTGCTGCCATAGAGGCAGCTACTGCAGTGGTGACAGAGTGGTCGGACTGGCTTATCTCTTCTTCCACTATACCGTTGTCGGCGCAGAAGACCAGCACAGTGCGTCCTGCGATATATGGGCGGGAAATCTCCTGGGCCGCGGCGATCTTCGCAATCAGATCCTCGAATAATCCAAGGCTGTGAAGCGGTTTTGCCACGGTGTTCCAGTTAGTGATACACCCCTGATAGATTTCCTTATAACTCACCTTATAAACAGTGCTCCTATCTGATAAACGGCAAGCGATGCAAGCCATGCCACAAGGCACTGCCAGAATACAACGCCTGCGGCCCACTTGGTTCCAAGCTCCCTCTTTATTGCCGCAATTGCTGCCACACATGGGGTGTAGAGGAGGGAGAATATAAGCATGGACATAGCCTGAAGCGAAGTCAGCACTCCGGTCACATCGCCGTCAAACAGCACTGCCAGAGTGGATACAACGCTCTCCTTGGCCATGAAGCCGGAAATAAGAGAAGTGCATATCTGCCAGCTTCCAAGCCCCACCGGCTTCATTATAACTGCAAAGCCGCCTGCGATTGCAGCCAGTATGCTCTTTTCCGAGTCGGCCACCATGTGGAAGTTGAAGTCGAGGCTCTGCAGCACCCAGATTATAAGGGTTGCCACCAGGATGACTGTGAAGGCCCGCTCCAAGAAGTCCTTTGCCTTGGCCCACAGGAGCCGTGAGATGTTTCCGACCCGTGGGAACCGGTAATTCGGCAGCTCCATCACAAACGGGACAGCCTCGCCCTTGAACAGTATATTCTTGTAGAGTAGGGCGATCAGAATTCCGAATATAATTCCCACCAGATAGAGCATTATCATTATATATGCGCCGTTCTTAGGGAAGAATGCGCTTACAAAGAATGCGTAGATAGGGAGCTTGGCGCTGCAGCTCATGAATGGGGCAAGCAGTATGGTCATCCTCCGGTCACGCTCGCTGGGGAGTGTCCTGGTTGCCATTACAGCAGGCACAGTGCATCCGAATCCGATGAGCATAGGCACTATGCTCCGCCCCGAAAGTCCTATCTTCCTGAGCAGCCTGTCCATTACAAATGCGATACGTGTCGCATAGCCTGAATCCTCCAGTATAGAGAGGAAGAAGAACAGGGTTATGATGATAGGTATGAAGCTGAGTACGCTGCCGACACCTCCGAATAGCCCCTCTATTACAAGGCCGTGGAGGAATGGGTTAACATTCATCACAGTGAGCAGATTGTCCATGATTACAGTGACTTTATCCACTCCGGTCTCGATAAGCTCCTGCAGCCTCAGTCCTATGACATTGAATGTCAGGTAGAAGATAAGGGCCATAACTCCGATGAATGCAGGGATTCCTGTATACTTGCCTGTAAGGATCTTATCTATCTTTATGCTCCGGCTCCGCTCCTTGCTCTCCTTGGGCTTATGCACAGCAGCGGCGCACACCTTGCGGATGAACGAGAAGCGCATCTCGGCTATGGAGGCGTTCCGGTCCAGCCCGCGCTCTGTCTCCATCTGGGATACGATGTGGAGTATGGTCTCCTGCTCGTTCTGGTCAAGCTCGAGCCGCCTTGTTATCTCGGGGTCTCCCTCGATTACTTTGTTCACTGCAAAGAGCAGAGGAATGCCGCACCTTGCGGCGTGATCCATGATAAAGAATGATATCGAGTGGATGCACCGGTGGACAGCGCCGCCGTGGCTCTCCTCGTCGCAGAAGTCCTGCTTGCGCGGCGCCTCCTGATACTTTGCGATATGCACTGCGTGGTCAACCAGCTCCTCGATACCCAGGTTCTTGGCCGCCGAGATCGGAACTACAGGGACACCCAGCATCTCCTCCATGGCATTCACATCCACAGAGCCGCCGTTTGCGCTGAGCTCGTCCATCATATTAAGGGCCACAACCATGGGCACATTCAGCTCAAGGAGCTGCAGGGTAAGGAAAAGGTTTCTCTCTATATTTGTAGCATCTACTATGTTTCTGATAGCCTTGGGTTTCTCGTCCAGGACAAAGGTCTGGGGTACCAGCTCCTCGCTGCTGTAGGGGGACATGGAGTATATGCCCGGAAGGTCGGTGACCAGCGTGTCAGGATGCCCTTTTATGACGCCATCCTTGCGGTCTACTGTAACCCCAGGGAAGTTGCCAACCCGCTGGTTCATCCCTGTAAGCTGGTTGAATAGGGTGGTCTTGCCGCTGTTCTGGTTCCCCACCAGAGCGAATGTAAGCAGTGTCCCGTCGGGCAGGGGATTGCCTGTCCCCTTGGGGTGGAAGCGTCCCGATTCTCCAAGGCCTGGGTGGGGTGTGCTGCCCTGTGTTTCCGCTTTGGCCGGCTTTTCTGCCGGTTTCTCTCCGGCAGTCTCTTCAGCCTCCTGGGAGATCAGGATATGCTCAGCCTCTGCAAGGCGCAGTGTCAGCTCATAGCCGTATATCTGTATCTCTATTGGATCACCCATGGGGGCGAACTTCACAACAGTTACCGATGTGCCTGGAATAAGCCCCATATCAAGAAGATGCTGGCGCAATACTCCGGAACCGTTTACCGCTGTGACAATTCCGCTCTCTCCTATGGCAAGGTCCTTCAAAGTCTTTTTCATAGCTGCTGTCCTTATTATAGTATATAAATGTGCATAAAGCAAATACTCTTTTGCCAAGCAGATTAGCGAATGCTAACTGTTAGCATATGCTAACTTTATCCCCGCAGGAGTAAAATGTCAAGTGGTTAGTTAGTGCTAACTGATTATTTTTGTCTGGTAAGCTCTGCCTCGCTGGGGCGGATGTAGATGGGGCCTGCGTTATCCGGATC
>JAGCPA010000049.1 GCA_017642445.1 Spirochaetia bacterium | reverse complement strand
TGGCTCCGCTCCTCCTTGGATAGGCCGCCTCTTAGAATCAGAGAAGGGATGCCGGCACTGTCCAGTCTCCGCTTCTGGTCTGCCATAAGGGAGAGGAGCGGAAAGATGATAAGGGTAATCCCTTCGGCAAGGAGGGCTGGCAGCATGAAGCACAGCGATTTGCCGGCACCGGTGGGGAGTATCACTATCTGGGCTGGGTTGTTCTCCACCGGGTCTTTTGCACAGTCCAGAATATTGGATATAGCCAGCCGCTGGTATGGGAACAGGTATGGTATGCCGAAGTGCTCCTTGGCCACCTGGTTCAGGTAATCTTTTTCCTCTTGCATAGTGCGCCTCCATCCATTACTACAAACAAAATGTTCATTTTGCTTCAATTTTTGCCGCACAAATTTCAGAAAACTTTGTAAATGCTTATATACCCAGCAATAAGACACCCCTGCTTGTAGTGCCTATTCTCAGCAGAGTGCGTACCCATGCAGACAAGCAAAAGCCACACTCTTTTTCTTTCGAGTGTGGCATGCTTGTTGCTGCAGAGCGCAATGCTTCGGATAAGCACTCCCGCAGGGTGCCTTTTTGCTGGGTGGTTAACTTTATATTGTTTTTGAACTTTGTTACGCACTGGGCGAGGGGGTGCTTTTCATTGACAATATTCTATTTGCGCAGTACATTATTAATATAGCCTTGATTGGGGTGAACCAGCGGGGGCAATTGGAGCCCCTTTCTCGTACCTCAATTTAGGCTTTTTTTATGCAGAGTGTGGGAATGGGGATTATTGGATTGAATCCATGCTGGAAACTATTTCAGCCACTGCCTGCTGAAGCTTATCAATAAGTTCCTGCTTTTTGTCTGGTGGCAGATTTGCCAGGTAAATATCATCTTTTTCCATGAACAATTTATATGGTGGCACATCTAAGGCTTTTGCAATCTTTTGAATCATCTCGACGGAAGGGAATTTCTTCCCGATTTCGATTTCTCCTATATAGCTGGCAGCTGTCTTACACCTTTCTGCCAGGGCCATCTGCGATAGCCCAGCCAGCTTGCGATATTTCTTTATATTATCAATAAATATATTTCTTAGTTTCATTTCTATATTATATGCTATCAGCACATAATCTCTATTGACAATTAGCCTATGGCCAATTATTATTAAATATAAAATATATAAATATAAGCTATTAGCACATTAGATTCTACAGCCTTTAAAAGGAACCTGATATGAAAAAGACTACCTTAATTTTTTCTTTATCACTTATTCTTATTACTGCACTCATGTTCTCCTGCGGCGGTGGCGGCGGAGGTGGGGTAGATAATGCCATGAAAGAATTATTTACCATAAGCTATAATAGTAATGGTGCTGAATCAGGAATTGTCCCAGCAGCTCAGCAGGGGGATGAGGATTCTCCACAGTCAGTACAGTCTAATATAGGTAATCTTGCAAAAAGTGGATATCTCTTTGATGGATGGAATACTGCGGCAAATGGCACAGGCACAAACTATGCCCCGGGTGCTTCATATAAGGGAAAGAATATAACCCTGTATGCAAAATGGGCAGCAATATTCAATGTCCAGGTTATTAATCCAGGTTCTCCGGCACCTGCCTTGGATGGGGCACAGATGTCTCCTGGTGTTTCTTACCTAAAAATACTTGGTCTTTCTGCAAAGGGAAGAACTCTTTCTAATATTGTTATTCCAGAAGCTATCGATGGCTATCAGGTGAATTCTATTGGAGCAGGAGCATTCCAAGGCTGTGATACAGTTACTGATTTTTCTATCCCAGAGACAGTCATAGCAATTGAGGACAATGCATTCGCAGGGTGCACAGGAATAACCTCCTTGACTATCCCTAGGAGTGTTACGTCAATTGGAAGTGAGACATTCTCTGGCTGCGGAGGATTAAACAATCTTATCCTGCTTAATCCGACTCCTCCAGATATGGGTGCCAATGCTATGGCCGGTTGTACAGCTGTGGTAAGTGTTCCACTGTCCGGTGTTGATGCATATAAAGCTAAAGAAGGATGGGATGCTTATTCCAGTCAGATAGTAGGATATGGCACCGAGACTTATACTGTATTTTTTGACGGACAGTCCGCAACAACATCAGCCAACCCTGCAAGTAAAGCTGTTGTTCCTCCAGCTGTAACTGTAGGACAACTTCCAATATCACCAACTAAGACTGGCTATAATTTCGGCGGTTGGTTTACTGAACCTGAAGGAGCTGGAACGGAGTTTACTGCAAGTACTATAGTTTCATCGAACATCACAGTTTATGCAAAATGGAACGAGTATAGCTATACAGTTCGATTCAATGATCAAGGAGCAACTACTCCTGTAGGAGATCCTTCAAAAACAGTAGCATCTCCAAACACAACAGTTGGTACACTACCAACTGAGCCAGCTTATTCTGGTTTCTATTTCGGAGGATGGAATACTAAGTCGGATGGAACAGGTACTTACTTCGATGCCAATACCCCAGTAACTGCTGACATAACGGTTTATGCAATTTGGATGGCTAATCCGACTTTTACTGTAACCTTTGACAGCGAGGGGGCTACAAACTATACCACTAGACAAATTCAGGTCGTTTCTCCAAATACAACTACAGGGCATTTGCCTGCAAACCCAATAAAAAATGGATTTACTTTCAACGGCTGGTATAAAGGAAGAGAGGGAACTGGAGAAAAATTTACTGCAAGTACAATAGTTACAGGTAATATCACAGTTTATGCATCATGGACAGCTCTTATTAGATATGAAGTTAATGGTTTGAATGCTACAATTACTGGACTTACTACAGAGGGAAGAGCTCTGTCACAGATACAGATTCCAGAGACTATAGACACATATACTGTAACATCTATTGGAAGCTATGCTTTTGAAGAGTGTAGTAACCTCACCAGTATTACTTTGCCGGATACTATAGCAAGTATTGGAGATAATGCATTCTATAGATGTAGCAAACTTGCTTCCATTAATTTACCAAATGGTTTACCAAATATTGGTAATAGAGTGTTCTATCAATGTACTAATCTGACAAGTATTAATTTGCCAGAAAGTATAACTTCTATTCGAGAAGAAGCATTCTATCAAAGTGGCTTGACTAGCATAAGAATACCAGCAGGTGTAGTTAGCATAGGAGAAAATGCATTTAGAGGATGCTCTTTAACGGAAGTAACAATTTCGGATTATGCAATTAGATATTTTACTTCGATTTTTAATTATTGTGGTGTAAAAAATGTAATAATTATTAATGGAACAACTACTATTTATGAGCAAGCATTCAATGGATATACAAGTCTTACCAACATAACAATCCCCAACAGTGTGACCAGTATTGGTACTAATGCTTTCAGAGGTTGTACTGGGTTTAAAAGTATTACAATACCCGATAGCGTAACTACAATTGGAGAATATGTATTCGAAGGTTGTACTGGCCTGACAAGTATAACAATACCTACTAGAGTAACAAGCATTGGAGCGAGTGCATTTAGTGGTTGTATAGGACTAATCAGCATAACAATTCCCAATAGTGTGACTAGCATGGGTACTAGTGTATTTAGTGGATGTACTGGGCTTACTGAAGTAACTTTATCAAATGGCATGACATGTATTGAAGGTAGTACATTCTATAATTGTACTGAACTTACAAGTATAACAATCCCCAATAGTGTGACTAGCATTGGATCTAATGCATTTGAACGTTGTACAAGTCTTACAAGTATAACAATACCCACTAATGTAACAAGCATTGGTTGGAATACGTTTGCTGACACTGGACTTACTGAAATATTAGTAAATGAGAATAATAATAGTTATTGTAGCTATGGTGGAGTTTTATTTAATAAAAATAAAACAGAACTATTAACCTGCCCATCAAGAAAAAATGGCAGTTATATAGTTCCAAACAGTGTGATTAGCATTGGAGAAGTTGCATTCAGTAGTTGTTCTTTGCTTACAAATATAACAATACCAAATAGTGTAACAAGTATTGGTAGTTACGCATTTTATCGATGTTCTAATTTAACAAGTATTAGAGTTGAAAATACTATTCCTCCAACTGGAGCAAATCTTTTTGGCCTTTGTACATCTTTATCCAAGATTTATGTACCATCTTCTTCTGTTGAGACATATAAAACAGCTAATGAGTGGAAAAGTTATGCAGATAAGATAGTGGCAGATGAGTGATAAGACGAGGGATAAAAATGATTTTTTACGATATTTTAAAATGCGGATTAGAGCTAAAAATAGATAATAATGATTTTAATCGATTGGAAGGAGATATAAAACAAAAAGAATCAATTGTTGAACTTAATCATACTTCAACAGATATTATTAAAAACAAATTTAGCGCAACAATAAAAGATTCTGCCTTTGAGTTTGATAATTTAAAAGATTCCCAGCTTGAAAAAGGATTTCATTCATTGGTTTTATACACATTAGGGGTGAAAGTGTATGAACAATTTGGAATATTCTTTAAAGAAAAATTAGATACATTACCTAATGTAAATAATTCAATGAAAAATCACAAGGAAAAATATTGGTTTGAATACATCTGGAGGCTCGCAAGTTTTTATCATGATGTCATGACTAAATATGAAAAAACAAGTCACAGCATTCCTTGTATTTTTTGTCCATTCCTCACAGTTGAGAACTATTTAAAGTATTATTGTAATTTTAACATTCAATACACAGTCTTTAGTGATTATTGGTGCCTAAAAAAAATAATAAAGAATTATTCAAGGTCAAATAAACTTTTCAATCATAAGAATATATATAATGAAGAGATAGTAAATCGTTATTTTAGGAAAAGATTGGATAAAAACAATTTGGACCATGGCATTCTTTCTGGCTATGTATTCTATAATCAACTAGTGAATAATTATCTGAAAAAAAGCAATAATCAGCATATTAAAAACTATAAGGATGGATCATTCGATATAAAAAATGAATATAATAAAATAATAAAATATCGTCCTGTTCATCTTTCTCTATTTAAATATATTGCTGACGCGATAATTACTCATAATATTTGGCATTATAAACCAGAAGAAAAAGAGGAATATTCCTTCTGGGGTCTTGAAAAGTTATCATCAAAAAATAGGCTCTCGATCAAAAAGAACCCATTAGCATTCATCCTTGGCTTATTGGATACAATAGAACCTACAAAGTACTTTAGTACTATAAAACCTTTTGAAGTTTTATCTTCAATTGATTTAGAGTGTTCTAAAACTGATGATGGATATTTTAAAATAGTTCTAAACAAGCCAGCTAAATCAAATACTATTGATTTTGATGATTGGTATAATCATAAACTAAAAGATATGAACTGTTGGCTGGATTTGACAGTTGATTATGCTAAAGGGTCGAATGAAATAATAATAAAAATACCAGGCCCTAAAGAAAAGTCATCATCTGTAAAAAAAAAACTAAAACCAGACCGAATTTTTAAGATTATTAAGATTTAAAACAGTAAAAGCCTATTGTCCCCCCTCACCCTATTCGACACCAGGGGGTATAATAAAAAAAACAAAATATTATAACTATCACCCTAGCAAAAGACACCCCTGGCGGTATCCCCGGCCCGTAGGGAGCGGGACCACCGAGCAGGGGTGTCTTATTGCTGGGGAACATCATATATAACAACTTCTTTATTGTATCTTTGTATTTTTTTTATTATATTCTCTGTAGGAGAAAAATATGAAGAAATTAGCATTTTTGATTTTTGCAGCTGCTCTTTTGACTGCTGGCTGCAGCTCTATTAAAGTCGACAGAGTAGAAACAGATACAGTGACCGACTACAGTGGAAAGTGGAACGACACCGATTCCCGCATTGTAGCACAGGAACTTATGCAGGATATGACCACCCGTCCATGGGCACCGGAATTCACTGCAGCACATGGCAAGAAACCAGCTGTAATTGTAGGAACAATCCGGAACAAGAGCTCCGAGCATATCGAGGTAGTACCATTCATCAAGGCTATTGAGCGCGAGGTCATCAACACAGCCACAGCCAAGATCGTGGCAAGTGCCGAGGAGCGTGAGCAGCTTCGGGCTGAGCGGCTTGACCAGCAGGAATATGCAAGCGAGGAGACAGCAAAGAAGCTGGCACAGGAATATGGCGCCGACTATATGCTCCAGGGAATCATCACCACAATCACAGACCAGATCGATGGCAAGAAAGCTATCTTCTATCAGGTGAACCTTGAGCTTATCAATGTTGAGAGCAACGAGAAGGCCTGGATCGGCAACACCGAGATCAAGAAGATTATCAAGAGCAAGAAGATAAAAGGCTGATCCTGAATGCTCAAAAGGCTCTCTTTTCTCATCTTAGGCCTGCTGGTTCTCATGCTGGCAGGCTGTGCTTCTGTGGACTTCAGAAAAACCACCGAGGATTCCCTTATGACAGGGGATTACGAGGCGGCTGCCAAAGAAGTTGAGAAGAAGGAGGAGAGCTCTTATTATAAAGGGAAGAACACACTTCTCTATTATCTGGACTATGGCTTTCTGTGCCACTATGCAGGGCTCTACGAGGAGAGCAACAAGGTTCTGGACCAGGCCGAGCGGCTGGGGGATGAGCTCTATACCAAAAGCTTATCCAGGGAGATAGGAACCTACCTTATCAATGATAAAGTGAGGGAGTATGCAGGCGAGGAGTTTGAGCTTCTCTATATTCATATCTTTAAATGTCTTAACTACATTGCCCTGAATAACATTGAGGATGCCCTGGTGGAGGTGCGTAAGGCCAACCTGCGTATGGAGCTTCTGGAGCAGAAATACCGTGAGGCCTCTGATGAATACAATGCTGATGCCGAGGCTGGGGTACGGGTGCCGGAGGCCGACTGTCATTTCCACAACAGTGCCCTTTCCCGCTACTTGGGTACATTGCTTTTCCGCACCGACCGTGCCTTTGACGATGCCCGAATAGAG
>JAGCPA010000048.1 GCA_017642445.1 Spirochaetia bacterium | reverse complement strand
GCTATATCTACGAACTTAAGCTGGATAAGGTGTATATGCAGAACATAGAGCAGACAATGGGCGGGACTGTGACTTTGTTTGCCAGTGCCGAGAAAGGGTTCTGGGGAGATATGGTGCGGTTTGAAAGGGTGAAGCTTGGCAAGGATGGTAAAAGTTTCTCTTCCAAGAAGATGGTGTATCTGGGGAGCCGTAATTCTTTCTTTGCTGCCCGCAGAAGGGCGGTGGAGGCTTTTACTGCAAAGATCCAGTTGGTCTATGGGCAGAAAAGCTTTCTGGCAGAGGCACTCCTTACAGGCAGCCGGGACAATCTGGATCCTATGCTCAAGGAGCAATTCAGAAGGGCAGGGGTATCCCATGTGCTGGCCCTCTCTGGAATGCATCTGGGGATAATAGCCCTGTTTGTCTTCTTTATAGTGCGCCGTTTTGCCGGGCCAAGGTTCTCCATCCTGGCTGTGAATGTGGTGAATGTGTTCTATCTCCTTATGGCAGGCATTTCTCCGTCGCTCCTGCGAGCTGTAATAATGTTCGCCTTGGTCTCTCTTGGCAAGCTGATGGGGAATAAAGCAAGCCTCATGAGGATTCTGGTGTTCACTTTCTCATTCTCCCTGATGATATTCCCTGGATACTTCTTCTCCATCTCTTTCCAGCTCTCATTTCTGGCGTTGGCTGGAATCCTGCTGTTTACTGTTCCAATTACCAATTCTCTTGAGAAATTCATGCCAGACCTCCTTGCCACCGGTATTGCCTGCTCTTTGGCCGCTGTGATCATGACAGCCCCTGTCACCTTCTATAATTTCGGAGTGGTGTATCCGGCTGGAATTATCACCTCTATGGTCATCTCCCCGGTGGTGACACTCTATATGTGCCTGGGGCTTGGCTGTGTGCTGGTTCCGGCCCCGCTGCTGATGGCTGTTGGATTACTCCAGCAGACTTTGCTTAACTGGCTGTTCTATCTGATCTCAGCTGTTGTGGGCTTTGCCTCCATGGTCCCCGGGATTGCCCTTTGACCCTTGATTATTAAGAATAAAAAAGTTTAAAATAATCGCGAGGAAACTGATGAACTACGATTCCCAGAAAGAGATAATCAATGTCCTTGCGGAGCGGGGACTGCGCCCCACCAAGAAGTTCGGCCAGAACTTCATGATATCCCGTGCAGCCCGTGAGAAGGTGCTCTCTTTTATAGATATAAAGGAAGGGGATTCGGTCTGGGAGATAGGCGGCGGTCTGGGTGCCATGACATCCATGGCCCTTGAGAAAGTGGGGCGGAACGGCCATCTGACCGTATTCGAGATAGACCGTGGCTACATCGATTTCCTTACTGAGCAGTTCGGTTCACATCCCGGCTTCCAGATCATTGCAGGCGATATGGTCAAGACCTGGCGTTCTGCAGTTGAATCTTCCGGCAGACCGGATGCAATCTTCGGAAACCTGCCGTACAACAGTGCGTCTGCCATGATAACCCAGCTTATAGAGGGGGATGGTCTGGCACCACGTATGGTATTTACAGTGCAGAAGGAGATGGGGCTCCGCATAACTGCAAAGCCCGGTTCTGCCGACTATTCCTCGTTTTCTGTGCTGTGCCAGCTTGCCTGCGATGTTGCCTACCAGGGCGACCTTAAGAGCGGCTCCTTCTATCCGGTGCCTGATGTAATCTCCGGCATTGTCACTTTCACTCCAAAGCCAGGCTTCCAGGAATACGCCACCCCGCAGGTGCTCAGGGCGATCCGTGATATGTTCGCATCCCGCCGTAAGACTCTGCTGAACAACCTGCGCCCCTACGGCATTGATAAGGTGCAGTCTGCCTGCCAGAACCTTGGCATCGATGTCAGCACCCGTGCCGAGACCCTCGCCCCAGCTCAGATCGCAGAGCTGGCCAACTCCCTTCTCTGACACGATACACTTTACTTTTTTACTGTTTTTTTTTATTCTATATAAATAGGGGAGTGCATTATGGGATTACGACTTTTCAACACCATGGGACGCGAAATTCAGGACTTTGTGCCTATCCAGCCTGGCAAAGTAGGCTTCTACGGCTGCGGTCCCACTGTCTATAACTATGCACACATCGGAAACCTCAGGACCTATGTCTTCGAGGACTTCCTCAAGCGCACCCTCACATACCTTGGCTACAAGGTAAAGCATGTGATGAACATCACCGATGTAGGCCATCTGACCTCCGATGCCGACGACGGCGAGGACAAGATGGAGAAGAGTGCCAAGGCCACAGGCAAGAGCGTCTATGAGATAGCAGACTTCTACACCAAGGCATTCTTCAACGACACCGACCGGCTCAACATAATCCGCCCGACCATCTCCTGCAAGGCTACAGACCACATAAAGGAGATGATAGATCTGGTGAAGACACTGGAGGAGCGGGGCTACACCTATGAATCGGGCGGAAACATCTACTTCTCCATCGACAAGTTCCCTGAATACGGCAGACTGGCCCTCCTGGACCGGCAGAGCCTGCAGGCAGGAGCCCGCATAGAGGTGGACGGCAACAAGCGGAACCCCCACGACTTTGTACTCTGGTTCACCAAATCTAAGTTCGAGAACCATGCCATGATATGGGATTCCCCATGGGGAAAAGGCTACCCCGGCTGGCACCTGGAGTGCAGCGCCATGAGCATGAAGTATCTGGGCAAGCACTTCGATATCCACTGCGGCGGAATTGACCATATCCCTATCCACCACACCAACGAGATAGCTCAGTCCGAGGCTGCGACCGGCGAGAAATGGGTCAACTACTGGCTCCATGCCGAGTTCCTGGTGCTCAACAAGGCCAAGATGTCAAAGAGCGCCGGCAACTTCCTTACCCTGGACAGATTGGTGGAGCAGGGCTACGACCCTCTGGACTACCGCTACTTCTGCTTAGGCGGCCACTACCGCTCGCAGCTCCAGTTCAGCTTCGAGTCTCTGGATGCGGCCAAGAAGGCAAGGGCAAACCTGAACAAGGCAGTCCGGGAGCTTATGGACAGGACAAAACCGGCTGACAAGGCATCTATGTCCGATGCAGCCAAGAAATATATAGAAATTTTCACAGCAGATATCTCTGACGATCTGAACAGCCCACGGGCTCTGGCCCGGATCTGGACACTCCTTAAGGATGATGCCCTTTCCGATGCCGAGAAGCTGGCTCTGATTCTGGACTTCGACCGCGTTCTGGGACTTAAACTGGACTCTGTTCCGGCACTCCCATCCCAGGATGAGGCTCCTGCAGATATTCCTGCAGAGGTTCAGGCTCTGATAGATCAGCGGAACCAGGCGCGCAAGGCCAAAGATTTTGCCACAGCAGACCAGTGCAGGGCAAAAATCAAGGAACTGGGGTACGAGATCAAGGATACCCCGCAGGGTACAACCTGTAAAAAATGTAACTAATCAGGAAGTGGGTTGTTTTCAGTTATGGATGATAAGGCAAAAAAGGACTTTTTCGAGAAGATCTATAAGGAGATCTTCCCCATAGTCATCAAGGTGTCTTATCGTATCACAAAGAACCTGGATGCCGCTCAGGACGTATGTCAGGAGGCATTCATAAAGCTGTATCACCGGGTGGATACATTCCCGGAGGTTGAGGATGCCAAGTTCTGGCTTATAAGGGTTGTCAAGAACCTTTCCTTCAACTATCTGGAGCATGAGAAAGTCAAGAACCGTGCTTTTGACAAGATAAAGCACATGCCTTCTTTCTCCGATGATACCGGCGAGAAGCAGCTTTTGAAGAAGGATGCTGTAGAAAAGGTCAACCAGGCCCTGGAACAGCTTCCCGAAAACCTTAAGGCTCCTCTTATTCTAAGGGAGTTCGGCGGGATGAATTATAAAGAGATAGGCACTGCCCTCGGAATAAGCGAGAGCAATGTCAAAATAAGGATTTTCCGGGCGAGGGAGGCCCTCGGAAAGCTGTTACCTGTAGGAGAGGTATATGTGCCCTGATGTAGAGATTCTTTCTTCATTCTATGATGACGAGCTTGAGGATTCACAGAAACAGGTTGTCAAGACTCATGTGGATTCCTGTCCGCACTGCCAGAAGAAAATGGCGGAGCTGGGACTGATTTCTGCCACCATCAATGCCGAAGAAGAGCCTGACTTCCAGATGGCCCAGGTTAACACCTGGAACAAAATTATGGATATTATAGACCGCGAGGAGCAGAAGGTTCCAAGGGTTAACTTCTGGCAGCGCCGCTTCCAGATCTCTTTCCCTGCAGCCGCAGCCCTTGTGGCAGCCTTCATAGTGGTGCTCTCCCTCAGCGTTGTCAGCTTCTACATGGGCAAGCACACAACATCAAATCCTGCGACTCCGGAGATGAGCATCACCGATGCATCTGATACACTCTTCAACGACGAAAACCTTTTCGACAGCAAAGCCATAGAGTTTGATATCCCTGCCATAAACACATTTATCCACGCAGGGGAACCGCTTCTTATAAAAGAGGTGGACTTCAGGAGCAGGAACGGAAAGTGATATGAGAAAACTCTTTTTTGTATTCTGTTTCATAGCATCTCCTCTTCTGATCTTTGCCCAGGAAGGCCCATCTGCAGAGACAATAAATGTGGAAAGCACCGACAGCCAGGTGTTCAACATGGCAATAGACCTTAAGATCCAGGACGGAACCACTGCCCAGGTTGTCTCTGACCACAAGGCTCAGCATA
The DNA here is from genome assembly GCA_017642445.1 of Spirochaetia bacterium. Lineage (GTDB taxonomy): Bacteria > Spirochaetota > Spirochaetia > CADAEX01 > CADAEX01 > CADAEX01. Next base: position 18,476 of record JAGCPA010000048.1, on the reverse strand, counting down.
AGGCTGTATCGGGCCGCCCTGTAGTACTGAACATAAACGGCGGAAACTTCAAGGCAGCTGTCCGCTTTACTGTGTATAACATGAATGGCGACAATCTGATGCTCCTTACACAGAGCACAATCTATTTTATGAACGAAGGGCGCCGCCAGATGATTTCCACTGCAAAGTCAATTCCTATAAAGGCAGGGGAGAAGATACTGTTCTTCCCGATGGGAGTACTGAACGACGGCGAGAAGTCTGGTTACAACTGTATGCTGGAGATGGTGGTCTCCAAGTACCAGCAGCAGCCTGTTTCGCAGGAATAAGCTGTGCAAGTCAAGCGCCTTGTCTCCGAAATCTTTGCTTTCTTAGTGTTCATAGCCCTTTTAGGGGTCTATGTCTATTTCCAGCACCTCCAGGTGGAGACTCCCGAGATAACCTCTATAACACCCGAGATAGGCAATCCTGGCGATATCCTTGAGATACAGGGTCTACGGTTCGGCGAGAACGAGAATTCTTCTGAGAGAAAAAAGCCTTATAACTGCTCTGTCTTCATCGGAAGCCGCCGTCTGGTGCTCTCCGATTACCTCCTCTGGAGCGATGAGAAGATAGAGATCAAGCTCCCTTCCGATATAAAGTCGGGGCGGCTCTGGGTAGAGACCGAGAAAGGCAAGAGCAACGCAATGCTCTTTACAAACCGGCAGGAGATTCCTGTTACAGTGTCGGCTTTCCACGCCCCTGGAATGCCCTATATCGACCAGATTTCAGGCACAGACCCATCTATCGGGGACACCATAGTGATCCATGGCTCAGGCTTCGGCTACGAGCAGGGAAGCGGTTATGTGCTCTTTCCACTGAAGACGCCGGAAGGTGGTGTCATGGCAGGTGAGGTGAGGGAATTTGCCCCTCCCTTCGGCGAATATGCCTATGAATCGTGGAGCGACACCGAGATAAGGCTTCATATTCCAGACGGAGCCACCACAGGAAGCATCTGTGTGGTCACTGCATCGGGCAGGAGCAACTCCTTCCATCTTGAGATGTACGAGCCAAAAAACCAGAAGCAGTATGTGTCGCCGACGGGATATCAGGTGGAATACAACCTGGAGGTCCACAACTTCGGCGATGACAAGCAGAATACTGTCTATGTATGGATGCCTGAGCTTATAACAGGGCCTGAGCAGAGGAACACAGAGACAGCATCGGACCGACAGCCCAGCCTGGCCTCCTACAAGGATACCAGCCTCTACCTGTTCCAGGGGACCGAGCTTGCCCCCACTGTTACAGTGCATAACACAGCTATCTTCCAGCGGTACGGCATAGAGCCGAAGATAGATACCTCCGATATCAGGCGCGATTATAAGACAAACTCAGATTTCTACAGGAATTACACAAAAGATGAGCAGATCATAACCCAGAATGCCTCCGGTGCCGACCGTGAGCTGAAAAGGGTATCAGCCTCCAAGAATCCGTATCTGATGAGCAGGAATATCTATAACCAGGTTATCAGGCTTAAAAGGGAGAGCTCCCTTGAGTATGCCATGCTCTTCACTTATATGGCCCGCAGATCAGGCATTCCAGCCCGTCCGGTAAGCGGCTTCCTGGTTGACAAGGATAACAATTCACAGCTTCATTACTGGGCCGAGTTCTTTATCATGGGAATAGGCTGGCTTCCGGTGGATCCTCAGCTTAAATCCTTTGCAGAGCTGGATGCAGACCATGTCACATTCTCCAGGGGCACTGTGGAGCTCCCTCAGATCAATCCCGCCGGGATAATACTTGAGCCCAAATACCATCTTTATGCGCTTCAGAACATCTATTCCGAGGTTGTGGGGCCTTATGACACTGTGGCTGTCCTGTGGGATGATATGAATGTCATCTCGCGCTGGTGATCAGTAGAGAACCCGGAAGAAAGTGTTTCCCACCGAAGTTATATAAAAGTTGCCGTTTGCTTTTCTGTATTTCATAAGCTGCTGGAATCCGTGGGAATCCTGGATCGGCACAAGAAGCTCGCCCTTTGCCTTGAGCTGGTCTGTGAAGAGGTTTGTGAGGGTTGTAACGCCACCCTGAATAAAGATTATGTCAAACGGGCCCTGTGGGGCGAAATAATCGTAGATGTTCCCATAATATGCGGTTATGTTTGTAATGTCGTTGTCTTTGAATATCTGGGAGTAGAGCTCTGAGTTCTTGCTGGTCTCTATAAGATAGACCCGTGGATAGAGCTGTGCAAAAACCGCTGCGCTGTAGCCTGCGTTGTTCCCTATTATAAGCACTTTCGGATTGTCGAATGTGGAGATGCTGTTGAGCACAAATGAGATATCGGTCTTGGAAGGGATACGGCCTCCGTCCGAAAGGGGGAGTGATGAGTCCATGTCAGCATAGCTTTTCAGACTCTCGGGGAGGAACTGGGCTCTGTCTATCCGAGACAGGGCAGCATTGACCTTTGGGTTCTCTCCGGCAGGTTTTGACTCCTGCGCCATTGGGCTGAATATGAGTAAAATAAGGAAAAGAATTAACCAAAAGGGTCTCATCAAAGGCAGTATACCCCTTTTTATGCCATATTGCATAGAGAAAATGTATAAGTTTTTACATAAAATGATTGACTTATCCGAAAACATAATGGTAAAATCAAGTATAAAGTACTTCCTGTAGGGGAAGTAGAGTTTTAAAAGAGGAGATAAATTATGTCCAAAACAGAATTGGTAGAATTCATTGCAAAACAGACAGGCCTTTCCAAGGCAGCTGCTGCACGCGCTCTTACAGCTACCCTCGACGGAATCACAACTGGGATCAAAAAGACCGGAAAAGTAGTTCTTATCGGATTCGGTACTTTCGCTGCAAAGAAGAGAGCTGCAAGAAAGGGAATCAACCCAGCAACAAAGAAAGAGATCAAGATTCCTGCAAAGAAAGTTGCTACATTCAAGGCTGGAAGCAAGCTGAAAGCTGCTGTAAAATAATTTTTGCTTTTGAGTGAATTATACACCTCTGTGATTTATCATGGAGGTGTTTTTTTTAGCTATGCAGGGGACAGTCCTTTTCGGAATCAACAACATATACACTGTACGCACTCCTGACAGATCAGAACACCTTTGCCGCATCAAAGGAAAGGTGCTCAAGGGATGCGAGAATGTCTATAACCCTATAACTGCAGGGGATATGGTGGAGTTCGAGGATGGCCTTATAACTGCCCTTGTCCCCCGGAAGAATGCCTTTACCAGGTGGAACCGCAAGCGGTTCATGAGCCAGATAATAGCTGCAAACCTTGATATCCTGTTCTGTGTCACAGCACCCAGCGAGCCGCCGTTCCGGCCCCGGTTCCTGGACAAGGTCATCGCCAACTCCTGCCGCAAATACCCCTCTGAATACGAGGTTGTCATTGTGGTGAACAAGTGCGACCTGGGCATAGGGCCTGATGTGGCAGAACGCCTTGAGGTATACCGCGCCATGGGCTACAAGATATTCCAGGTATCAGCCAAGAACGGGGATGGGCTTGACCAGCTCCGCTCCTATGCCAGGGGCAAGGTGTGTGCCTTTGCGGGGCAGTCGGGAGTCGGCAAATCCTCTCTTCTGAATGCCCTCAGCAGCCAGGTCTCTCGGCGGGTGGGCGAGGTCTCCAAGAAGTACAACCGGGGCCGCCATGTGACAAACTATGCCCTCTATGTCCCCGATGAGGAGAACGGCGGCGGTATCATAGACACCCCGGGAATCAGGGAGATATTTGTGGATGGCATAGAGCCTGAGGAGCTCATACTCCATTTCAAGGAGATGGCCCCATACTTCGGCAGATGCAGCTTCTCCACCTGCACCCATACTGTGGAGAAGGGGTGTGCGCTACGCGATGCGGTGGAGAAGGGGCTTATATACCCGGACCGGTACGAGGCATACCTTAGGACCTACAGCGAGCTGACTGAACAGGCGGCAATAATTTATGGAAAAGAATATTCTTGAGCTTCTTGGCTTTGACATCATAAAAGAGAGCCTCAAACAGTACTCAGTCTCGGCCTGCGGAGCCCAGCTTATAGAAAATCAGGAGCCTGAGACTGACTTTGAGAAATGGCAGGAACAGGAGAAAATATTTATAAGTTTTAAAAGTATACTTGATAAAGTTACTGAATTTCCAGACTTTTCATTTCCTAATATAGAAAATTATGTAGTTTTAGCAGCGAAACCAGGCTCTGTACTGGAGGCGGTGGAGCTGGCTCAGATCCATGCATTCCTCAAATCTGCGGCTGTACTCAAGAAGTTCCTCTTCTCATTGGAGGGGTTCGAGTCAGTCTCTTTCCTGGGCGATTTTGAGGAGTTCATAGACCTGAGGAACGAGATAGCCAAATATATCCGCCCAGACGGCGAGATAAAAGAGGACGGCATAAAGGAGCTGGTTGCCATAAAGAGGCGGATAGCTGTGGCCAACCGGCAGCTCTACAAGGCGGCCGAGGAGTACTTTATAAACAGCGAGTACAGGCAGTACTGGCAGGAGGGGAACATAACCATGCGGGACGGCAGGGCAGTGCTCCCACTCAAGGCCAACTTCAAGGGGCGTGTCCCCGGCATAATCCATGCCTCCTCGGCCAAGGGAAACACCATATTCATCGAGCCTGCCGGACTGGTGGAGAAGAACAACCTCCTTATGGAGCTGGAGGATGAGTATAGAAGAGAGGTCCTCAAAATCTTAAGGAGCTTAAGCTTCAAGGTGGGCTTTGTCTCAGAGGGACTTCTTGAGCTTTCAAGAAAGATAGCCACATTCGACAGCTACTACAGCCGCTGGCGCTACACCGCCTCCTACGGCGGCGTGATCCCCGAGCACTCGGCCGAGGGGCTGGCCCTCTATGAGGCACGCCACCTGCTGCTTGGCTCCAAGGCTGTCCCCATAGACATCATAGCCAAGCCAGATATAAACATACTGCTTATAAGCGGCCCAAACACAGGAGGCAAGACTGTTGCCCTCAAGACCTGCGCCCTCATTGTCCTTATGAACCAGTTCAACCTGGGGCTTCCGGTGCGGGAGGGGAGCTTCCTCCCGTTCTTTGACAACGTGCTTGCCGACATAGGGGACGGGCAGTCCATAGCCGACTCCCTCTCCACATTCTCTTCCCACATGAAGAGCATCTCCCATATTCTTGAGGTGGGAACCAAGGATTCCCTTATCCTTCTGGACGAGCCTGGCACCGGCACCGACCCGGACGAGGGGGCTGCCATAGCGCTGGCTGTCTTTGACCAGATTGTGGCTATGGGTGCTCTGGCTCTGGCCACCACCCACCAGACTGTGGTCAAAAACTATGCCCTTACAAACCCGAGGGCCGAGAATGTGTCGGTTAAATACGACCCAGATACCTTTACACCGCTCTACAAGCTGGTCTACGGCATGCCGGGTGAAAGCTTCGGAATCGACATAGCGGGGCGGAACGGCATGGCTTCTGCTATAATCGACAAGGCCAGGGAATATCTGGGAAGCGAGAAGATAAACATAAGCAAGCTGCTCCAGGAGATCTCCACCCGCCATGCCCAGCTGGACGAAAGGGAGCAGAATGCATCCCAGAAGGAGAATTCGCTCAAGGAGAAGGGCAGACAGCTCTCCCTCAAGGAGATACAGCTCAGGCAGCAGGAATACGAGATTAAGAAGCAGGAGTCAAGCTCCTTCCGTCATCTGGTGGCAGACACCGCAAGCCGACTTGAGAACCTGGTGCGTGAGCTTCGGGAAGGAGAGATAACCAAGGAGAAGACCCGTGAGGTCAAGTCTTTTATAAACGAACTGCACCAGGAGGAGGAGAAGCTGGAGGCCAAGGTGGAGAGCCTTAAGCCCCAGAGCGCCGGAGAAGGGCCTCTCTTCAAGCCGGACGACCCGGTATATGTGGGGCAGAGCAAGAAGGATGGCATAGTCATCCGGGCTATGAACAAGGGAAAATACCTGGTGGCAGTGGGCCAGATGCGGCTGGTCTTGGACGGCTCGGAGCTCACCCCTGGCAAAGTGCAGCAGGAGAGCGGTTCTGTCCGTAAGTCTGTTATGGCCAGCTACCGGAAGCCGGTGCTGGAGCTGGATATCCGGGGTTACCGCCTGGATGAGGCTATAGAGGCTATGGAGAGGCAGATGGACAGCGCCCTTTTATGCGGTCTTTCCGAGTTCTCTGTAATCCACGGCACAGGCGAGGGGATACTGCAGAAAGGGGTCAGGGATTACCTCCACACCAACCGTAATGTAAAATCCTATTCCTTTGCACGCCCTGAGGAGGGTGGCTTTGGAAAAACTATTGTGAAGCTGGTGGAATGATGGATATACACGAGGAAAAAAAGGGACTGCGGAAGGCAGTAAGGGCAAAGCTTGAGGCTCTTTCGGCTATAGATAAAGCCTGTGCCGCCCGTCAGGTTATGGAAAAGCTTTCCCAGCTTGACCAGTGGAAGAGAGCCGACATTGTGTTTGCCTTTGTCTCCATGCCTGACGAGATTGATACAATCCCTATACTCCGTACTGCACTTGAGGCTGGGAAAAAAGTGGTTCTGCCGAAGGTGGCGGGGGAGAATCTTATATTCTATGAAATCTCAAATCTAGAGCAGGATATTGCCCCCGGAGCTTTCGGCATACTTGAGCCTGTGCCAGGACTTCGGCAGGTGAGGCCAGAAGACCTTACAGGACTCTCATGCGTTGTGCTGGTGCCAGGTGTGGCCTTCGACAGGGAAAACTTCCGTCTGGGGCGTGGAAAGGGCTTCTACGACCGTTTTTTTGCCTCTGTAGGGAATTCTGTCTATAAGGTAGGAATAGGGTACAGCTTCCAGCTGGTGGAAGAAGTGCCACGGGAGTCCCACGACCAGAAGCTGGATGCCGTGATTATAGGTCAGTGAGTCATCCGCCAGCTTATACAGCGCTTGAGATAATCCACATATTTTGAATCTTTGCAGATGCTCTTGCTCGGGTCGTCCGATATCTTGGCCACAGGCTGGCCGTTGACCATAGTCACCTTCATGACAATATTGAGCGGATTGACAGGGGATCCGGAGAGGTAAGTGCCTATTCCGAAGGCCACCTTTGCCTTTCCCTTGAAATGCTGGTAGATCCTTGTGGCCTTCTCCATGTTCAGGCTGTCGCTGAAGAGGAGGGTCTTGGTCATCGGGTCTATTCCCAGCTCCTTGTAATGCTCTATTATCTTCTCGCCCCATGCGATCGGGTCGCCCGAGTCGTGGCGCACACCGCTGAAGAGGGTTGCGAATGTAAGCTGGAAGTCCCTCAGAAAGCAGTCGGTTGTGATAGTGTCTGTCAGTGCGATACCGTTAAGGATTCCATACTCCTTTACCCATGTGTCCATGGCAAACTTGTTGGAGTAGGCCGGGTTATATTCATGGTGTCCCTGTCCTACAGTCATGACATACTCGTGGGCCAGTGTTCCCACCGCCTTTATGCCGTACTTCTTGGCCAGATATACGTTGCTGGTTCCCACAAAGCTCGGGATATTTGCCTCCACCAGGGATCTGATCAGGTAGTCCTGGGCCTCGAATGAGAGGCGGCGCCGTGCTCCGAACTCGGAGAATACACCCACATCATAGGTGCCATCCTTAAGCTTTGCGATTATGTCTGCAACCTTTGTCTTGAACTTCTCGAAAAGCTCGTCGTAGTCGTATGCCATGCGGAAGTAGACTTCGTTCACGATTGCAAGTATAGGGATCTCGTAAGGAGAGGTGTTGCCCCAGGTTCCCTTTGCCTCTATGTTGAGCCCGCATGGAGCCTTTGTATCGATATGGATCTCGTTCTTCCTCGGGTGCCAGAACCGGAGGTAGTCGCAGTAGTTGTTGTGGATCCAGATATTCTTCTCGGGCAGCCACTTGAGCTCGTCCTCGGAGAAACGGAGGTTGCAGTAGAGCCCCACCTGACGCCGGATCTCCTTTACCATCTCCTTGGTGAAATGGATGTTTTCGTTCCTGCATTTGAATGTCCATGTGGCGTGGTCTCCGCTGAACTGATGGAAGATAGCCTGTCCCATTGAGAACTTGTATGCATCGGTATCGAGTAAAGATTTGATTATCTGTTCCATAAAAACCGCCTGTTGTTTTTCTTATATATCGTATATCGGCCTGAAAAGAGGATATCTTGAATATTATAAAATAATCTATTATGCTTAAGCAGTTAAAAACGAGGAGAAAAAATGGCATTAATCACATTATCAAGAGAAGAGGGAAGCCTTAGCAAGCAGGTAGGTCTTGCATTGAAAGATAAACTGGGCTATGAGTTCATCAGCGGAAAGACTATTATCAGTGAGTTCCCTGATATGTTCAGCATAAGCAGAAGCCAGGTGGAGAAATTCGACGAGAAGGCTCCCGGAATGCTGGCCAGATTAACCAATTCGTATGAGAAATATAATAATTTGTTCAAGTTCTATATCTTTGAGAAGCTTCTGAAGAATCCGAACTGCGTGGTTATGGGGCGCTGCGGAACATTCTTCCTTAAGGATGTCCCGGGAGTGCTCAGAATCAGGACTGTGGGCTCCGAGGATGTCAGGGTCAGGAGGATTATGGAGAGATATAAGGTGGACGAGCGTGCCGCAAAGAAGATGGTTGCCCACAAGGAGCTTGAGCGGACCGAGCAGGCAAAGTATCTGTACAATGCAACATGGGGAAAGCCGAGCAACTACGATATCTCAATCAATACCGACAGGCTTTCTGTCGATTCCATCTGTGTCATGATCAAGAGCCTGATTGAAGATCTTGATAAAGATAACTATAAAAAGGCTCAGCATAAGAAGCTCAATGAGCTGTTTATCTCCCAGAAGGCTGTCAACACAGTGCTGTATGAGGAGAAGATAGATGCCAATTTCCTCGAGGTGAAGATTGAGGATGACAAGGCAGTCGTTCACGGCTCAGCAGGGACAGAGGATGAGATTCTCAAGGTTGTGGATATTGTCAAGAAAGTTACCGGAAAAGAAGTTGAGAACAATCTCTCCCTGGAGAACTTCTCCATGGCCTACGATATGGGAATGGAATTCTTCAAGAAATAATATATTGCTAAGGATATAATATGGCAGACGAAAAATTAAGTACTATAAGGCACTCCGCATCCCACGTAATGGCAGCTGCTGTATTGCAGATGTTTCCGGATGCCAAGATTGCGATCGGACCATCCATAGAGAATGGTTTCTATTACGACTTCGACCTTCCGCGCCCTCTCAAGATGGACGATTTCCCTGAGATCGAAGAGAGGATGAAGGATATCATCAACAAGAAAGAGGACTTTATCCGCAAGGAGGTCAGCCGCGCCGAGGCTCTTGAGCTTTTCAAGGACCAGCCCTACAAGACCGAGCTTATCAACGACCTTCCTGAGGACGAGGTCATCTCTATCTACACAGTGGACAAGTTCACCGACCTTTGCCGGGGACCGCATGTGGAGAACACAAAGATGATCAACCCCCAGGCCATCAAGCTGCTCTCTATCGCAGGTGCCTACTGGAGAGGGGACGAGAAACGCCCGATGCTCCAGAGAATCTATGCCACTGCATTCACCAATCCTAAGGATCTGCGCCTCTACCTCCAGCACCTGGAGGAGCTTGCAAAGCGTGACCACCGGAAGATAGGCAAGGAGCTTGACCTTTTCCATATCGACGACGAGAACCCAGGCCAGATATTCTGGCATCCGAACGGATGGACTATATACCGTGTTCTGGTGGATTATGTAAGATCCAAGATCCAGGCTGACGGCTATGTGGAGGTACGGACTCCGTTCTGTATGCCTCAGGGGCTGTGGGAGCGCTCCGGCCACTGGGCAAAATACAAGCAGAATATGTTCATCACCGAGAGCGAGAAGAGGCTTTTCGCCCTCAAGCCTATGAACTGCCCGGGCCATGTTGAGATCTTCAAGCAGGGAATCAAAAGCTACCGCGACCTGCCGCTCAGAATGGCAGAGTTCGGAAGCTGCACCCGTAACGAACCGTCAGGAACACTCCACGGATGTATGCGTGTCCGGGGCTTTGTCCAGGACGATGCCCATATCTTCTGCACCGAGGAGCAGATTCCTTCCGAGGTCGCAAAGTTCTGTCACCTCCTCAAGGATATGTACAAGGACTTCGGCTTCACCGACGACAAGATCATAGTTAAATTCTCAACCCGCCCAGAGCTCCGTGTAGGCGATGATGCTACATGGGACAGAGCCGAGGGTGCATTGGCCGATGCCTGCAAGAAGGCTGGCCTTACCTACGAGATCTCCCCGGGCGAGGGTGCATTCTACGGACCTAAGCTTGAGTTCACACTTGTGGATGCCCTTGGACGTCAGTGGCAGTGCGGAACTATCCAGGTCGACTACCAGCTGCCCAGCGCAGAGCGCCTGAATGCAGAGTATATCGGCGAGGACAACGCAAAGCACCATCCGGTTATGCTGCACCGTGCAGTACTGGGCTCACTTGAGCGGTTCATCGGAATCCTTCTTGAGAACTTTGCAGGTGCACTCCCAGTATGGCTTGCACCTCATCAGGCAGTGGTGATTCCTGTCGCACCGGCATTCAACGAGTATGCAGAGAAGGTTGCTTCCACTCTCAAAGCTGCCAATATAAGGGCAGAGGTAGATGCAAGCGAGCAGCGGATGAACGCAAAGATCCGCAATGCCCAGGGGCAGAAGATCCCATATATGTTCATAATCGGAGACAAGGAGGCTGCCGAAGGGAAAGCTTCCATCCGCTTAAGGACTGGACAGCAGATGAACGGTCTGGCACTGGACGAGGCTGTGAAGTTCGTCCTTGACAAGATTGCATCCAAGGCAGAGATATAAGATTTACCTATGGTTATTATTTTAAGGGACAACCCGGATCAGAAACAGATAGACTCACTTGTCTCCTGGCTCAAGGAGAAAAATCTCGATGTCCACATTATAAAAGGGGCAGATCAGACTATCATAGGGCTTATCGGCGACACATCCAAGATCGACATGGACTCTATAAAGACCATGGAGATTGTGGAGGATGTGAAGCGTATCCAGGAGCCCTACAAGAATGTGAACCGGAAGTTCCATCCCGATGATACCATAGTTGATATTGCTCCCGGAATAAGGATCGGGGGCGGCAATTTTCAGGTCATGGCAGGGCCATGCTCGGTGGAGGGCAGTGCCCAGGTGCTTTCCATAGCCCGTGCTGTAAAGAAAGCTGGCGCCGACATCCTCCGTGGCGGCGCATTCAAGCCCCGCACATCCCCATACGCATTCCAGGGGCTGGGTGCAGAAGGGCTTGAGATTCTGAAGGCTGCCAAGAGAGAGATTGGAATGCCAATAGTATCTGAAATAATGGACATCTCCAAGCTCCCGCTCTTTGAGGATGTGGACATAATCCAGGTGGGCGCCCGGAATATGCAGAACTTTGAACTTCTGAAGGAACTGGGAAGGACAAGGAAGCCTATCCTCCTTAAGAGGGGTCTCTCCAGCACCATCCAGGAGCTTCTCATGAGCGCCGAGTACATAATGGCAGGGGGGAACAGCCAGATTATCCTGTGCGAGCGGGGAATCCGCACCTTCGAGACTGCAACCCGCAACACACTGGACATTTCTGCTGTGCCTGTCCTCAAGGAGCTTTCCCATCTGCCTGTAATAGTGGACCCGAGCCATGGAACAGGCAATGCCCGGCTGGTAAAGCCTATGGCTATGGCAGCTGTTGCCGCCGGGGCAGACGGCCTTATCATCGAGGTGCACAACGACCCTGTCCACGCCCTGTGTGACGGCGCCCAGTCCCTGACTCTTGAGGCTTTCGGCGACCTTATGGCACAGGTCAATAAAATTCTTCCTTTCGCATATAAAAGATAACTGATATAATATATTAGGGGGCTCATGAAGAGCATTAGAGTAGAGGCACAGAACGGAACCTATGATGTCATGATCGGGCATGGACTTCTGTCTCATGCAGGTGAGCTTGTGTCTGAGCGTATCAAGGGGCGCAAAGCCCTTCTGGTCTCTGATGATGTCACATCCCGTCTCTATGCCGATACTGTGGCTGCCTCCCTTAAAGCCGCTGACATTGATGTTGCAACCTTTGTCTTTCCACATGGAGAGGCAAGCAAGAGCTGGAGCATGGTGGGGGATATCCTCTCTAAGGCAGCCTCTGAAGCTCTTACAAGATCTGATTTCTTCATCTCTCTGGGCGGCGGCGTATGCGGCGATATGACCGGTTTTGCCGCCGCTGTATACCTGCGGGGAGTTCCTTTTGTGCAGATTCCTACAACATTGCTTGCCGCAGTTGATGCTTCTGTCGGGGGCAAAACCGGGGTCGACCTGGCTGCCGGCAAGAACCTGGCGGGAGCATTCCACCAGCCTGCGTGTGTCATCTTTGACTCCGATGTGATCAAGACCCTGCCCAAGGAGCAGATAGACGAGGGTAAGGCTGAGATCATCAAGCATGCGGTTCTTGCCGGTGGGAGGCTCTACGAGATCGCTTCCAGAGGTGCACTGCTTGATGACATAGAGGAAGTGGTGGCCCTGAACGTGGAGATAAAACGAGATTATGTCCAGGCCGACCCCTACGACACAGGCTGCCGTCAGCTCCTTAATTTCGGCCACACCATAGGGCATGCCATAGAAAAACGCAGCAATTATACTGTTCCTCATGGTCAGGCTGTGGCTATGGGAATGGTGGCAGAAACTAAGGCTTTTATAAAACTTTACAATGAAAAATCAGAAATATTGCAAATCATTAAAAGTTTACTTGAAAAAAATAGCATAAAATATGACATTCCATATACTGCCAAGGAGCTGACCCAAGCAGCCATCCATGACAAAAAAATGGCATCTGGAAAGCTGAATATCATAGCTCCGGTTGGAATCGGGAACTGCCAGCTCAGATCCATACCCATCTCCCGGTTGGAAGAATATATAGAATCAGGAGTTTGATATGGAGATTTGTGTAAGACCCCATAAGCTTTCTGGAAAGCTCAACGCTCCCGACTCAAAGTCGGATATGTGCCGCAAGCTGCTCTGCAGCGCCCTGTGCAACCGGGGAATGGTGTTCCACATGGACACCACCTGCATAAGCGATGATGTTGAGGCTATGATCCAATGCCTCCGGGCACTGGGCACCACTATCACAATCCTCTCAGACACAGCTCTGGAGGTGGCTCCAGGTGCAAAGCATGCGAAGGTGCCCCATCTGGACTGCCGTGAGAGCGCCACAGTGCTCCGTTTCATGCTCCCGGTTGCAGCAGCTCTCTATGGAAAAGCTTCCTTCACCGGAATCGGATCTCTCTCCCGTAGGCCTATACTGCCTATCCTTAAAGCACTGGAGGCCCATGGGGTATATTCTGATGCAGACCGCCTTCCTCTTGAGTATTCAGGTTTCCTGACAGCAGGAACATATAAGATGCCTGGGAATATAAGCTCCCAGTTCATATCAGGACTTCTCCTGGCAATGCCTCTTTTAGACGAGGAGAGCCACATAAAGCTCACATCAAAGCTTGAGTCTGCCGCCTATGTGGATATGACAATCCAGACTATGGCTCAGTTCGGAGTTCTGGTGGAGCGGACCAAGGATGGCTTCACAGTCCCAGCGAACCAGAAATACAGGTCTCCAGAGGATCTGACTGCAGAGCGGGACTGGTCATCATGCGCCTTTCTCTATCCCTTCGGGGCAGAGTTCCAGGGGCTTGACCCCAAGAGCCTCCAGCCTGACCGGGCTATTGAAAAGTATGCGGAGATATTGGCGCCAGGAGCCAAGATTAAAGAGCTTTCCATAGATGTTTCGCCTCATCCGGACCTGTTCCCTATACTGGCTGTGCTGGCCTGCCGTGTCCATGGCAAGGTGGTGCTCTGCGGTGCCAAGCGGCTCAGGATCAAGGAGAGCGACCGGATAGTCTCCACCGCAGCCCTTATAAACGGACTTGGGGGCAAGGCAGAAGAACAAGGTGATACCCTCGTAATCACAGGAACTGGAAGTTTGACCGGTGGCAGGGTGTCAAGCTATAATGACCACAGGATTGCAATGGCGGCTGTGGCTGCCTCTTCCATCTGCACAGGCGATGTCCATATCACCGATGCACAGGTGATAAAGAAATCCTATCCCGGCTTCCTCTGGGATTTCAACGCGTTAGGAGGAACCTACTATGTCCTTTGATATTGGAAAAAATATACATCTGACAATCTTCGGCCAGTCCCATTCCAAGGCGATAGGGGCAGTGATAGACGGCCTTCCTGCAGGGTTCAGGATAGATATGAGGGCTCTGAAGGCATTTATGGCCCGCCGTGCTCCTGGACAGAAGGGGACAACTGCCCGCAAGGAGGCTGATAACCCGGTTATCCTCTCCGGCCTGGTGGATGGCTTTACATGCGGTTCCCCCCTGGCAATGATGATAGAGAATACAGATGCAAAATCTGCTGATTATAAGGATTTCAAGAGAATTCCGCGGCCTATGCATGCCGATTATCCCGCCTTTGTGAAATATGGGGGATTTAACGATATTGCCGGCGGTGGGCACTTCTCGGGCCGCCTTACTGCACCATTGTGCTTTGCTGGCGGTGTATGCATCCAGTATCTGGGGCAGAAAGGGATTGAGATTAAAGCAAAGCTGGCCTCTGCTGGTGGTGTTTCTGGCAGAAAGATGCAGGAATGCATAGAAAAGGCTCGGAAAGAAGGGGATTCTGTGGGTGGCATAGTGGAATGCTGCATCACCGGGGTTCCAGCAGGGGTTGGGGACAGCGGCTTTGACAGCCTTGAGTCCAGTCTCTCCCGGGTTCTCTTCTCTATTCCAGGGGTGAAAGGGGTAGATTTCGGTGCCGGCTTTGCTTCGGCTGCCATGAAAGGGAGCGCTCATAACGATGCCTGGTGCTTTGATGAGAAGGGCAATGTAAAGACCAAGAGCAACAACCACGGGGGCATTCTTGGGGGCTTGAGCACTGGCATGCCTATCACTTTCAGGGTAGCGTTCAAACCGACACCTTCCATAGCGCTGCCTCATGAGAGCGTGGATCTGAAGAGTGGAAAAAGCACTGTGCTTGAGATAAAAGGGCGCCATGACCCATGCATTGCGGTGCGGGCTGTCCCCTGTGTAGAGGCTGCAGCGGCGCTGGTGCTCTGCGACTGTATGCTATGAAGTACGGACTTGTCGGCGCTCAGTTAGGCCACAGCTATTCTCCTTTTATCCACAGCCTGCTGGGCAGTGTGCCATACGGGCTTGTATCCTTAAGCCCTGACCAGCTGGGGCCATTTCTCAAGGCTGGGGACTTTGAGGGGCTCAATGTCACAATTCCTTATAAAAAGGCAGTTATCCCATACCTTGACCATATTGCACCCGAGGCTGAGGCTGTCGGGGCAGTGAACACCATAGTACGCCGTCAGGATGGACTCTGGGGCTACAATACCGATTACAACGGCTTTCTTTATGCAGCAGGGCGCGCCGGCATCACCTTTGCCGGAAAAAAGGCGCTGGTGCTGGGCACCGGAGGTGCTTCGGCCGCAGTCAAGGCGGCAATGGTGGGTGCCGGGATAAAAGCGGTGTCAACTGTCTCCCGCACCGGGGAACTCAATTACAGCAATGTGTATGATGAGACTGATGTTGAGATAGTGGTGAACGCCACACCTGTCGGAATGTACCCTGACAACGGGGGCAGACTTATAGATCTTTCCAGGTTTCCCCGGTGCTCCGGAGTTATAGACCTGATTTACAACCCCTTGATGACACCGCTTCTATCGGATGCCCGGAAGAGGGGAATCCCTTTCTCCAACGGCCTTTCCATGCTGGTGGCCCAGGCCAAGTATGCCTCTGACCTCTTCCGTGGCATCCAGCGCCCTGACAGCATCATAGAGGATATTCTGGAGAAGACAGAGGAGAAGGTAAGCAATATTGTGCTGGTCGGGATGCCGGGCTGCGGCAAGAGCACCATGGGAAAAAAGATGGCGGCCGAGCTGGGCAAGAAGTTTGTGGATACTGACATTCTGGTGGAGCAGAAGGCTGGAAAGAGCATTCCCGATATCTTCAGGGAAGATGGAGAGGCTGCATTCCGCACCCTGGAGGCTGAAGTCATAGCTGCTGTGTGCAAAGAGGGGGGGCAGGTGGTTGCAACTGGGGGCGGCAGTGTGCTCAGCCTTGAAAATGTGGACAATATGAGGCAGAATGGAAAGGTAGTGTTCATAAAACGGGATCTGGATAAGCTGGCTGTAGAGGGCCGCCCCCTCTCGCAGGGTGCAGACCTTAAGGAGATGTACGATAAGAGGCTCCCGTTCTATATGGCGGCTGCCGACACTATAGTGGAGAATGTATGAAAAAAATCCTTGTCATAAACGGACCTAGCCTCAATATGCTGGGAATCAGGGAGCCTGAGATCTACGGCACAGCCACATTCAGCGAGCTTGAGGAGAGTATCCGGAATTGGGCTTCTGAGCTTGGTGTAGAGGTCAAGCTTTTCCAGAGCAACCACGAGGGGGCTATTATCGACGAGATCCAGGCTGCCTATGGCAAGTTCGACGGCATAGTCATAAACCCGGCAGGCTACACTCATACCAGCGTTGCAATACCAGATGCTATAAAGGCTGTGGGAATCCCTGCGGTGGAGGTCCATATCTCTGATGTGGATAACCGGGAGGATTTCCGCAGGATCTCCTATGTACGGAGCGCCTGCATAGCCACTATAAAAGGAAAAGGCTTCCCCGGTTACAGAGAAGCCCTTGAAATCTTAAGCCGTTGATCACATATTCCCGGTAGCTTTCTGCCAGTCGAAATAAGCGCACAGATAACTGTACACAGCGTTCAGATGGCTGAGCTCTGCGCTCTCCAGGTTGAGCCGTGTGTCCCTGAGCTCCAGCTGTGTCATGACACCGTTGTCAAAGGAGACCTGTGCGATATCGTAGGCTTCCTGTGCAGTGCCTATGGTGGATTCGGCAGTAGCTATGTTCTCGAACTCCCGCTGGAGTGACAGATAGATCTGACGGAGCTCCACAATAATTTCTTCCCGCTTCTGCTGCAGCTTTATCTCGGTCTGCTCAGACTCAATCTTCACCTGGTTGTCCCTGGCCAGCAGCGCTCCTCCTGTATAGATAGGAAGCTCAAGCTTAAGTCCAACCTTGAAGATCTGAACATAATCATCGTTATGGAAAGCTTTCCTCAGCTTGTCATCCGAGTTGCTGTAACCGTATGCCGCATCCAGTGAGAGGGTAGGATAATGGCCTGCCCGTGTTGCCTTGACATTCAGTTCTCTGAGCGATTTCTCTCTTAAAAGAGCCATGTAGTCAGATCTCTCCTCGAGCACATCCTGCATCGACAGATTCTCTGGAATCTCAGGATATACAGTGAAGTCGCCTATTACAGAGACCTCCTCGTCCTCAGGGATTCCGGCAAGATGCTTAAGGTTGATCAGACAGAGCTCAAGGTTCATCTTGGCATTGGTGGTCTGAGGTATTGTTTTTTTATAGTCAACCTCAGAGTTGAGCAGAGCTACGTTGGATACGACACCGGCATCATATTTCTGCTTCATCAGCAGGTAGTGGTCGTAGGAGCGATCCTCGGTCTGCTTGCGGATATTGTAGAGCTTCTCCAGCAGATAGCACTGGAAGAAGACTTTTTTTGCCGCAGTGATGATGGCATCGCTCTGGGCGTCGTAGACCGACTTGGACATCTGCTTGTATTCCTTGCTTGCCTTGATGGCGTTGAATACATTCATGTTGAAAAGCTGCTGCGAAAGGCCTAATCCGAAGCTGAAGTCGTAGTCCTTGTTCACATCCACATCCTTGTAGATGAGCGGACCGCCGCCAGCCTGGGAGGCTACAGCAACAGACTGCTCAACATCTATAAAGTTGCGGTACAGGGAGCTGGAGAGTCCTATAGTAGGGAGTGCCTGGCTCCTTGCCAGCTTCTCCTGTTCTCCTGCGCTCTTCAGGCTTGAGGCTGCAAGCATCAGATCCTTGTTGTTCTTGGTGACCAGCTCCAGGTATTCATCCATGGAGTATGGCTTTGCGAAGGCTGGCACTGTGGCGCATAATATCATTGCTGTTAATATAATTGTCTTGAGTAATCTTCTTGAAATCATCTCTCTGCTCCTTCTGCGGCTGCTTCTACAGGCTGTTTCTTCTTTTTCCTTCCTGCAAAGAGGAACTGTGATGCAGGTGTCATGAACAGGGTAAGGATAGTGGAGGTGATAAGACCGCCCACGCTTACCAGACCCATAGGCTGCCGCATCTCGGCACCCTGGGTGCCAAGTCCCAGTGCCATAGGGAGAAGACCCAGAATAGTGGCCACGTTGGACATTACAATAGCTTTGAGCTTCTCGGGGCAGGCGATAAGCAGGGCTTCCTTCATGGATTTGCCCTCACGCCTCAGCTGGTTGGCATAGTCCAGGATAAGGATAGCGTTGTTCACAACCATACCTACCGGCATGACTATAGACATCATACCTACGAAGTTCATGGCCTTGCCCGTAAGCAGATATACTGCCACAACTCCGATAAGGGCCAGCGGCACGGTGAACAGGATGAGCACCGGCTGCCACAGGTTCTCGAGGATTGCGGCCAGAAGCATGTAGGTAAGGACAATGGCTATGATAAAGACAAAGAGCATCTGCTTTATGGTCT